>JAYSCF010000048.1:0-11061 GCA_041915005.1 Novosphingobium sp. | reverse complement strand
GGCTTTCGCTGGTGGGATAGAGCCAGTCGGTATCGAAGCTGACCAGGCAGAACCGGGCGCGGCTGCCGGCAAAGGCATCGGCGAGGCGGCCGCCGTGTTCCTCGGCCAGGTCGAAATAGTCCATCGCGCGGGTGATGTAGAGATAGGAGTTCGCATCGAACCGGTCGGTAAAGCTAAGCCCTTGGTGGCGCAGATAGCTTTCGACCTGGAAATCGGCATCGAAGCCAAAGGTCTTGGCCTCGCGGTTTTGCAGGCGGCGGCCGAACTTCTCGTGCATCCCCTCTTCGGACAGATAGGTGATGTGCGCGGCCATGCGGGCCACGGCAAGGCCCGCTTCAGGCCCCTTGCCATGCGCGTGATAGTCACCCCCGCGCCACTGCGGATCGGCCATGATCGCCTGGCGGCCGACTTCGTGAAACGCGATGTTCTGGGCTGAATGGCGCGCGGTGGAAGCGATCACCAGCACGGCCCCGGCGCGCTCCGGCCAGTTGGCGGCCAGGCTCAAGGCCTGCATCCCGCCCATCGATCCGCCCACCACGGCGTGGAGCTGATCGATCCCCAGTGCGTCCAGCAGGGCCACGTGCCCGCGCACCATGTCGCGAATGGTGATCACCGGAAACCGCATCGCATAGGGCTGGCCATCCGCCGCCGCGCTGGCCGGGCCGGTCGATCCCATGCAACTGCCCAGCACATTGGCGCAGATCACGAAAAAGCGGTCGGTATCGATCGGCTTGCCCGGGCCGACCATCCGGATCCACCACCCCGGCTTGCCGGTGATCGGATGCGGGCTGGCAACGTGCTGATCGCCGGTCAACGCGTGGCAGATCAGCACCGCGTTGGACTTGTCCGCCGCCAGCGTGCCATAGGTTTCATAGGAGATGCGCACGCCATCAAGGCTCTGCCCGCCATCAAGCGGCAGCGGGGCAGGCAATTCCAGCACGTGGCTGGCGGTCAGGATCGGGGCACTCGCCATCGTTTGCGACTTGGGGGACGGCAAGCGGGCTGTCAATCGGCCTCAAGGCTGCTAAGGGCCAGATCACGATGGCCAAAGCACCCACTCCCAAGCCCTGGATCGCTGAAATCCACGCCTATGTCCCCGGCAAGAGCGCCGGTGCGGACGGGCGCCCGCTGGTCAAGCTCTCCGCCAACGAGAACCCGCTCGGCACCAGCCCGGCGGCGCTCGCCGCGCGCGCCGAGGCCGCTTCGCCCGAACGCTATCCCGATCCCGACAGCAAGGCGCTGCGCGCCGCGATTGGCGCGGTCCACGGGATTGCGCCCGAACGCATCGTGATGGGCACCGGATCGGACGAAGTGCTGCACCTTGCCGCCCAGGGCTATGCCGGGGTCGGTGATGAAGTGATCTACGTGCGCTATGGCTTCTCGGTCTACGACATTGCCGCGCGTCGCTGCGGGGCGGTGCCGGTGGTGGCGCCCGATGCCGATTACGGCACCGATGTCGATGCGCTGCTGGCATTGGTTACGCCCAAGACCCGCGTGATTTTCGTGGCCAATCCCAACAACCCGACCGGCAGCTTCCTCCCGAGCGGCGAAATCGCCCGGCTTCACGCCGCGCTGGCCCCTGATGTGCTGCTGGTGATCGACCAGGCTTACGGCGAATACCTTGATCCGCAGGACGATGACGGCGCGCTGGCCCTGGCCGAGGCGCATGACAACGTGCTGGTCACCCGGACCTTTTCCAAGATCTATGGCCTGGCGGGCGAACGCATCGGCTGGGCCACCGGCGCACCCGCGCTGGTCGATACCCTCAACCGCATCCGCGGGCCGTTCAACGTGTCGAACAGCGGCCAGGCCATGGCGCTGGCCGCGGTGCAGGATCAGGCGTTTGTCGCCCAAACGCGCGAACACAACCGCATCCAGCGCGACCGTTTCGTCGCTGCGCTGACCGCGCTGGGCAACCATGGGCTGCGGCCCTTGCCCAGCGAGGCCAATTTCGTGCTGGTGCTGTTCGAGGGCAAGCTAAGCGCGGAGGCGGCCTATAACGGCCTTGCGGAGCGCGGCTACATCGTGCGCTGGCTGCCCAACCAGGGTCTGGGTCATGCCTTGCGCATCACCATCGGCACCGCCGCACAGATGGACGATATCGCCGCGGCCCTGCGCGCCATGGCGGAGGCCGCGAAGTGAGCTTCCAGCGCGTTGCCATCATCGGGCTGGGGCTGCTGGGCGGATCGACCGGCCTGGCCGTGCAGCAATACCTGCCGGGGGTGGAAACCACCGGCTGGGATGCCGATGCCGCGACCCGCGCCCGCGCCGCGGAGCGGGGTCTTGTCGCCGCGGTATTCGACAATGCGGCCGAGGCCGTCGCAGGGGCCGATCTGGTCATCCTGTGCGTGCCGGTTGGCGCGATGGGCGCGGCCGCTGCGGCAATCGCGCCAGGGCTGTCGCATGATGCGCTGATCAGCGACGTTGGCTCGTCCAAGCAGGCGGTGGCCAAGGTGCTGGCCGATGCCCTGCCCGGCCTGGCCGTGATCCCCGCCCACCCCGTTGCCGGGACCGAACGGTCCGGGCCGGATGCCGGCTTTGCCAGCCTGTTCCAGCAACGCTGGTGCATCATCACCCCGCCCGCCGACGCGGATGATGCCAAGGTCGCGGCGCTGTCCGCGTTCTGGGAGGCGCTTGGCGCCAAGGTCGAGATCATGGATCCCCAGCACCACGATCTGGTGCTGGCCGTGACCAGCCACCTGCCCCACCTGATCGCCTATACCATCGTCGGCACCGCCGATGACCTTGAAGGCGTGACGCAAAGCGAAGTGATCAAGTATTCGGCCGGCGGTTTCCGGGATTTCACCCGCATCGCCGCTTCCGATCCGACCATGTGGCGCGATGTGTTCCTGTCCAACAAGGATGCGGTGCTTGAAATGCTCCAGCGCTTCACCGAGGATCTGACCGCGCTGCAGCGCGCGATCCGGGTCGGCGATGGCCAGGCCCTGTTCGATCAGTTCACCCGCACCCGCGCGATCCGCCGCTCGATCATCGAGGAAGGCCAGGACGATGCCCGGCCCGACTTCGGACGCGCCGATCATTCGGCTTAGGACAGCAAGAACACCCCGGCGACGATCCACATCGCGATGGTCGAGATCCAGCCGCCGAATTCCAGCCAGCCGGTAATCGCAAGCTTGCCCATCACCTTGCGGTTCTTGGCGATCAGCATGGTGACCACCATCAGCGGCGGGGCCAGCAAGCCATTGACCACAGCGGCCCAATAGAGCGCCTTCATCGGATCAAGCCCGACGAAGTTGAGCGCGATCCCCGCCACGGTGGCGGCCGCGATCGCGCCATAGAACGCCTTGGCTTCGCGCGGCTTGCGATCAAGGCCTTCCGTCCAGCCGAAGGTTTCGCTCACCGCATAGGCCGCGCTGCCGGCCAGGATCGGCACGGCCAGCAGCCCGGTGCCAATGATCCCCACCGCGAACAGCGCAAAGGCCAGATCCCCCGCGATCGGGCGCAGCGCCTCGGCGGCCTGGGCGGCGCTGGTAATGTCGGTGATCCCGTGGGCGTGGAGCGTTGCCGCCGTGGCCACGATGATGAACAGCGCGGTGAGATGCGAAAAGCCCATGCCCACCAGCGTGTCGGTGCGGATCCGCTTGAGTTCCGCCCCGGCCCGCGCGCGCGGCGTGACGTGCAGCGGCTTGATATGGCGGCGGTGCTGTTCCTCCACCTCCTGCCCGGCCTGCCAGAAGAACAGGTAAGGGCTGATCGTGGTTCCGAAAATCGCCACCAACGCCATCGCTTCGGCCTGGTCCAGCCGCAACGACGGCACCAGGATATCGCGCACGGCCTCGGCCACGGGCACGTCGGCAACGAACACCACCGCAACATAGCTGAACAGCGACAGCGTGGTCCATTTGAGGATCCGTGCATAGCGATCGTAGCTCAGGAACACTTCCAGCAGCACGCTGATCACCCCGAACCCGATGGTATAGGTCAGGATATGTCCCGGCACGACCAGCGCCAGAACGGCCCCCATCGCGCCCAGATCCGCGCCCAGGTTGATGATGTTGGCGATAAGCAGCAGGATCACCACCACCCGCAGCACCCACGCCGGGTAATGCTGGCGCAGGTTCTGGGCGATACCCTTGCCCGTGGTGGCGCCGATCCGCGCGCAGATCGCCTGGATCGAGGCGAGCAGCGGAAAGCCGAAGAACATCGTCCAGGCCATGGCATAGCCGAACTGGGCGCCGACCTGGCTATAGGTGCCGATGCCGCTGGGATCATCATCCGCCGCGCCGGTGACCAGCCCCGGCCCCAGCACATCGCCCAGCGAACGCGGTTCTGACCGGTTGCCCTCGCTCATTGCGGGTTCAACGCGTTGAGTGCATCGCGCACCCGGGCTTCGGCCTCGGCGCGGTGCAGGCCGGCGGGGATCGGCTCGGAAAAGCGGTAGGTGATCGTGCCGGGCCGCTTGATCCAGCGGTGATAGAGCGGACCGGAATCAACCGCGACCGCCACCACCGGCAGGTCGAGCAGCTTGTAGAGCCCGGCAAAACCGGACTTGAGTTCGGGCGCGGTGCCGTGGGCCACGCGGGTGCCTTCGGGAAAGATCGCCAGCAGGCGGCCCTGGGCAACCAGTTCCTTGGCCGCGGCGATCATCCGCCGCAGCGCCTTGGCGCCCTGGTCGCGTTCAACTTCGATCAGGCCGTAGCGCCGCGCAGCCCCGCCCCACACCGGGATCCGCATCAGTTCGGCCTTGGCGAACACCGCCGGATTGTCGAGCAGCGCGGGCAGGTCGATCGCCTCGAAGAAGCTTTCATGCTTCACCGCGATCAGCACCGGCGCCGGCGGGATTACCCCCTCGATCCGCACAGTCTGGCCCAGGATCACCCGCGCGCAGCCGCGGTGCCAGCGCGCCCAGGTGGCCACGGCCCAGCGAAACAGCGGGCGCGGCCCGAAAGCCAGCAGCGCGGCCAGGCCAACGGTGGGAATACAGCCCAGATAGAACACCAGGTAGAAGGCGCAGCTGCGCAGCATATTGAACAGGCGCATTGCCTAACCTCCCAGCGCGCCCATCACGAAGCGCGCGATCAACTTGTTGTATTCGAGGAACAGCGTCCGGCGGGTCGGGCGGGTAGCCACCGCATCCTCGACGATCTCGACCCCGCGCGGGGCCACCCGGCGCAGTTCCATTTCCGCGCGGCGCATGTGCCAGTCGCTGGTGACCAGGCGGACCGAATGGATCCCCTGCGCGCGCAGCCAGGCGGCCACTTCGGTGGCGTTCGAGCGGGTATCGGTTGCCTCGAAGCCCAGCGTCACGCAGCACGCCATCACCGCCGAGCGGACCTTGTATTGCACGGCGAATTCGTGGGGTTTGACCTCGTGATCGACGCCCGAGACGAACAACTGCCGCGCCCAGCCATCGCGCAGCACCTGGATCCCGCGATCGATCCGCCCCGCCCCGCCGGTCAGCACCACCACGGCTTCGGTTTGCAGTTCCTCGCCCGCCGGGCGCGGCAAGGTCGCGGTGAAAGCGGCAAAGCCCCCAGCCCAGGCGAGCACGACAAGCGAGATCAGCCGCAGCATCGCGTCACAGCATCCTGACCAGCGTGCGCAGCACCGTAATCCTTGCGGTCAGGGCGGCAAGCACCACCCCGGCCACCGGGATCAGCGCCAGCACGGTCCAGTCGATCGGGCCCAGCGTGCCGCTATCGATCAATCCCGCACCCAGCCCGGCAAACTGCCGCCCGAGGAACACCACCACCACAGCGCCCAGCGCAAGGCCAACTGCCCCGCCGCCCGCCGCGTCGATCCCGATCGAACGCTGGAACAGCCGCGCGATCTGCGCATCGGTGCCGCCCAGCAGATGGACGATCTCGATCGTGTCGCGATTGATCCCCAGCGCATTGCGCACCGCCAGCAGCACAGCGGCGGCCATCGCCAGGCCCAGCAAGGCGACCAGCGCCAGCGCCAGCCATTGCAGCGTGTCGATCGCGCCGAACACCGGCTCCAGCCAGCTCGACTGGGCATCGACCCGGGCGGATGGCGCCACCGCGCGCGCCGTGCGCCGCAAACCGCCCAGCACTTCGCCGGTCACCCCGCCGCGCAGCCGGGCATCGACCAGTGCGGGCACCGGGATCGCCTCGTCCTCCCCGCCGCCGCGCGCCCCCAGCCACGGCTCGACGAGCCGCTCGACCTCGGCCTGCGAAACAGCGTGGACCTCGATCACCCCCGGCGTGGCGCGCAGCGCCTGTGCCACGGCTTCGGCCTGGCGGCTGCGCTCGGCCGGATTGGCCTCGACAATCTGGATCGTCACCCCGCCCGACAATTCATCGGCCGCCGCACGCGCGGTGTTGGCCAGCGACAGCCCGGCCGCTGCCGCAATCACGGTCAACGCCACCATGATCGCGATCACCCACGGCATCGGCCCCGAAAGGCGTCCACCCGCGATCAGTGCGCCATCGCCCGACGAAGTGAGCGAACGGCGATTGCCGGTCAGCGCAGAAGGCAGGCGTACGTCCATCACGCCTCCCTCGGCACAGGCCGGCGCGGCGGATAGCGTAGCGCCCCGGTGGGATCCGACAGCCGCCCCTTGTCGAGCCGCATGATCAGTGAATCCGGCACCTTCTTGAGCAGGTGCACGTCATGGGTGGCAACCACCACGGTGGTCCCCAGCCGGTTGAGTGCCTCGAACAGACGCAGCAGCTTGACCGCCATGTCGGGATCGACGTTGCCGGTCGGCTCGTCGGCCACCAGCATGTCGGGCCGGGCGATCACCGCGCGGGCGATCGCCACGCGCTGCTGCTCGCCCCCGGAAAGCTGGGCGGGAACCGCGTGCATCCGATCGGTCAGGCCGACCCATTCGAGCATGTCGGCCACCGGGCGCGCCAGTTCGCGTTCGGCCACCCCGGCCACCCGCAGCGGCAGGGCCACGTTATCGAACGCGGACAAATGCTCGACCAGGCGGAAGTCCTGGAACACCACGCCCAGCCGGCGGCGCAGCAGCGGCAGGCGCGCGCGCGGCATGGTGATCGCATCGGTGCCGAACATGCGGATCGCCCCGCGCGAGGGGCGCTGCGCCAGATAGAGCAGCCGCAGCATCGAGGTCTTGCCCGCGCCGCTGGCCCCGGTGAGAAAATAGAAATTGCCGGGATAGAGCGTGAAGGAGATGTCGCTGAGCACCTCGCGGTCCGCGCCATAGCGCAGACCCACGTTATCGAACTGGACGATTTCCCCATCGGTGGCGGTGTTCATCGGGCGAAAGCGATCCAGTCGGCAAAATTGCCTAGTCTGGGGCTATAGCCGCCAATCCATGTGGAAAAAAGGGCATAGCCACCCTGCTTTCCCCGGTTGAGCGCTTGCCGCCGGCCGCCGCAATATGTTTAACGCTTAACCCATGATCATCGCCTGTCCTGCTTGCGGTACGCGGTATGTCGTTCCGGACAGCGCCCTTGGCGTCGAAGGCCGGACCGTGCGCTGCGCCAAGTGTCGCCATAGCTGGTATCAGGATGGTCCCCAGCCTGCCCCGCAGCCCGCAGCGGCACCCCCCGCGCCACCGCCCGCCGCGCCGAGCCCGGCCGCTCCGCCGCCAAGCCCGCCGCCGGCCGAAGTGGCAGCGCCGCACGTCAGCCCCGAACACGAGCCCGCCCTCGCCGCACCCGCCGGCGATGAAGAGCCGGCCGAGGAAACGCCAGACGCGCCCCCGCCGCCGGTCTATGCCGATCCCGATTGGGACGATCAGGCCGCCCCGTCGCGCTTCGCACACGAACCGTTCCTGCGCCCGCGCCGCAACCCCACCCGCATGTGGACCGTTGCCGCAGCGATTTTCGCAGTGGTCGCGCTGGGCGCGGTGGGCGCCACCGCCTGGTATGGCCTGCCGGATTGGATGCCCTTTGCCCGGCCGCTGTTCGCCGAAAGCCAGCCCGGGCTCAAGCTCGACTTCCCGGCCAAGCAGCAGGATCGCCACGAACTCGCCGATCACAGCTGGTTCTTCAACGCCAATGGCACGGTCACCAATATCTCGGCCGCCTCGCGCAGCGTGCCCACGATCCTGATCGTGCTGCGCGACGCCCGCGACCGGGTGGTCTATACCGCCGAAGTGCAAAGCCCCAAGCGCGTGCTTGCCCCGGGCGAAAGCGTCTCGATCAATGAAGCGCTCACCGCCGTGCCCCAGGCCGGGGTAAAGGCCGAATTCGGCTGGAAGCCCGGCAGCTAGGCCTGCGCGGCCTTTTGCTCAGTCAAATTCGAGCAGCACCTGCCCGCCCGCCGCGCCGCGCATTTGCCGCACCACCGCGCCGGGTTCGGGCAAAGGCGCCGTTGTGGCAGCGCGCAGCACCTCAGCCGAAACCCGCGCCACCGCGACCGCGCGCGCTGGCACGGCTGACGGCGGCGGCGCAGCCACGACCGGGGCCGCGGCGACGGCCAGCAACAGGCTGAACAAGGTGCTCATCAAGCGTGGTGAACGCCTTGTTCAACCTTTTCGCAACCGCCGATCGCAGCCAATTTGGAAGCGTCCCCGCGCGGCACAGCTCACTTGGGCAAAATTCCTCGCCAAACGCGCTTGCAGCGCCGCCGCCCCTTTGCTAATGGCCCGCTCCTACCCCCCCGGGGCGCACGGATTTCTGCAAGGAATCGTCACGCCGTCCCGATGATTTAGCGGTCGTGGCGGAATTGGTAGACGCGCAACGTTGAGGTCGTTGTGGGCGAAAGCCCGTGGAAGTTCGAGTCTTCTCGACCGCACCAACCAGTCCTTCATGGTAACGTATTCTTGCCTTCGGGCACCCGCTTCGCGCGAAGGCGCGCAGTTCCGCTAGGTTTGGCGACACATCTTTTCCGCAGTGAAGCCAGAGACGCGCTGCAGATGCCGAAGACAGGCAAGAAAATCGCCGGATTCTCTGCTCCCAAGAACCCGACTTCACCTCGATTTCCAGACTTTGAGTTACTTAGGGCGCGATGCCGAAGAGGCTCTCCTGAGCCTCCCAATCGATCGGCATGTCGGAGGTAAGCAAGGCTCGACGGGTTAGCCCCCTGGGTTGCGATCCGTCAGCAATGGCATCGATGATCCGAGGGCTCATCCAGGACAGGCGAAGCAACCTTGCAAGCTGGGTTCGACACCGCCCTTCCCGCTTCGCCAATTGGTTGAGGCTGAGCTCAGGCGATGCGAGTACGAGACGCTGGGCATCCTGAGCATCAGCGACGAGCTCAAGCAAGTCACCCGATGAACGATCTGCAGGACCTTCAGCATCGATCCGGAGCCTTGCTTCCCTGAACGGACGCTTTGTCGGCAGCGGAATGTTGATGCACCATCCTGATTGCTCAGACAGCCCCAGCACACATGGATCTAGATCCACCTCCATGTGCTTTTGCTGGATCCGGACCGCGACCAGCAGCGGCCTCAGAACTGTTCTAACCCCGTGAGTTTGCAGCTGCATCTTTGTAGCATGCGCTTGTTCGAATAGGCCGCGCAGCTGCCCGGCGTCAGCGTCGCCTGCCAGTCGCCGCAGCCCATGCTCGTCAGCCAGTAGATCACTGATGCCACGGATCACATGTTGATCCAGTGCGCCCTGCTGAAAGCGTGCGGGCGTTGGATCGCCAGGGCGGGCAAGGTCCTTACGGGTCTCATAATAGCAATAGTGGCGCGTGTTCTTGATGGCGTAAGTCGGGACAACAGGCCGCCCATGGGGCACTAACTCCCAACCCTCGTGGCGCTGACTCAGGATATAAGCCTCGCAGGCCTCGCGCTGGGCATCGAGACTGTTGAATTCCTGCTCCAACCCGTCCTCAGTTGATTTGCGGGTATACACCGCGCAGCGCAGGACCTTCATGACTTCTTCTCGGTAAGACCGAAGAAGCGCGGGCCATTCCAGTGTGTACCAGTGATTACCTTGGCTACGGCAGTGAGTGTCTTCCAGAGCTTACCATTGTACTCGAAGCCATCCTCACGCACGATCACAGTGTGGCCAACACCATGCCAGTCGCGAACAAGTCGCGTACCCGGCGTCAGCTTGCGCGGCAGGGGCTTTTTCTCTCGCCCTTCTGCCGATCTTATCACGACCTGGCGCAACAGAAGCCGGGTCGAGCGGTTGATTCCGCCCAGCCGCCGCTCCTGCAATTTGTATCCAATCCCTAGCCGAAGCAGCTCGGGCGACAGGTTGGGAGCGGGCGCGCCATAGCGACGCACCCATTCAGTCTTGAGGCACTCAACCGGCAGCTCGGTCAGCCGCCAAAGCTTGAGGTATGGCTGCCTGCCCATCAGACCGCCCCCTGCATCAGGATGATCCGATAGATAGTCGTGCCATCCTCGCGCTTCGTTTTCTCGACGTCCCTGCCTTTCTTTCGCAAGCCGGTGAGAAAGGCCCGGCAGGTGTGAGGCTGCCAGCCGGTTGCTCGGCAAAGGTCAGCGAGGGAGACGCCTTCTCCGCTCTGCAGCAGAAGCTCAACCTGCGAGGCCTTGGAATGTGGCTTGCCCGCAGGTCGTGCAATGAGGTGCGTAACGTCAGTCCTGGGCACGCGGGCCATACGGCGGGGCTTACGGATAGTGGTGGTCTGCTCGGACATGGGGTGGTTCTCCGTTTTAGAGCAGCCCATTGCTGCTCCCACCACCCAAGGCCCTGCCAGTCGCGCTGGTCAGGGCTGCGGCCGTCACCGCAGGCCGCGTTTAACGGCTTAGACCAATGCTCTCGATTCTCACGAAGTCCAGTGGAATGTCTGGTTTGTCGGACGATCCGGAACGGCGCCTCCGGTGCTGCAACTGGCCTGAGCCGCCCTTCGTTCATCCGGCTTGGAAACGATGTTCAACTGCAAGCCGAGTTAGACACTGCGAAACTACAAATCATGGGAGCTTGGCGCAAATATCCCCTTCTATTTATTGCGGAACGCTTCGAAGGCGAGCGATATCAACGCGTAGATTGCGCCTAAATTAATAAAAATATGATATTTTATTTGTTATGCAGGGGATATTGTATTGAAATATACATCCATGAAATGAGGATTTATATCCTTTATTTCCATATTCCCTCAGGCAGATAGCTCTACAACCTACTAACACTACGACCTCAACTGATCTGCCCCCTTCTGAGTGGCCCAATTTCTATTTTAGGAATGGCCACGAAG
>JAYSCF010000047.1:0-11128 GCA_041915005.1 Novosphingobium sp. | reverse complement strand
CCGTGCGCGGTGATCAGCACGTTCCACAGGTGAAGCTGCTGGTCAAAGCTGGGGTTCGGGTTGCCGAACCACTTGGCGAACATGTCGAGATACTGGATGCCCGGCTCGGCCAGCTCGAAACGCATCATGCCCGAGAAGGCGCCGCCGATGATCCCCGCGATGATCGCGAAGATCAGGTACAGCGTCCCGATGTCCTTGTGGTTGGTCGACATGAACCAGCGGGCGAAGAACGCCGGCTTGTGATCATGGTCATGATGCGCGTCGTGCGCGTCGTCATGAGCCTGGAATTCAGCGGTAGTAGCCATGGCTTGCTAACCTTGTCCTTGTGATCTGGGGCTCAGGCGGCGGGCGCCGGCGAAGCGGAAGCGGCCGGAGCCGGAGCGGCAGCAGGGGCAGCGGCGGGCGCGGCGGCCGGAGCCTCCGGCGCGCCATCGATCTTGCCGCCATTGGCGATGACCCAAGCGTTGAACTTGTCGCGCGGCAGGGCTTCGACCACGATCGGCATGTAGCCGTGGCGGGCGCCGCACAGTTCCGAGCACTGGCCGTAGTACACGCCCGGCTCCTTGATGAAGAGCACCTTCTCGTTCACGCGGCCCGGGACGGCATCCAGCTTGAACCACAGCGAAGGCACGGCGAACGAGTGGATCACGTCGGCGCCGGTGGTCTGCAGGCGAATCGGTTCGCCCACGGGCACGACCATGCGGTAGTCAGCGCCAAGCTGGGCGGGTTCGCCGGCCTTCTTGGCATCTTCTTCCGACAGCATGTTCGAGATGACCTTGATATCGCCGTTGTCGGGATAGGAGTAGGTCCAGAACCACTGGTTGCCGGTTGCCTTGACGGTCAGCGCCTTTTCGGGCGCCGGCTTGTACTGCTTGGAAATCAGGCTGATCGACGGCACTGCAACGCCGACGAGGATCAGGATCGGCAGGCCGGTCCAGATCACTTCGAGCAGCGTGTTGTGGCTGGTCTTCGACGGCACCGGATTGGCGCGCTTGTTGAAGCGGACCATCACGTAGAGCAGCAGCAGGCCGACGAAGATCGCGATCGCGAAGATGATCGGGGTGAGGATGTCGTTGTACATCCACGAGGCATATTCACCGTTGGGCGAATACTGGGCCTGGGTGCCCCAGGCGCCCGCGATGGGCATGCCCTTGCCTTCGGTCGGCTTCATCGGGGTGTAACCGCCCGGTGCAACCTTGAAGTGCGGATCATTGGGGTCGATCGCCGGGGCGGCGGGGGCAGCCGGAGCGGCAACCTTTTCCACAGCCGGGGCGGCAGCGGCTTCGCTCGCCGGGGCGGCGGCTTCACTGGCAGCCGGGCTGGCGGCAGCAGCAGCGGCTTCGGCGGCGAATGCCACCTGCGGGGCTGCGAGCAGCGCCAGCGACAGACCGATTGCCTTGATCGCATGACCCGCAACGCGGGCGGTTTGGCCGAATTTCATCGTTCCTGTGCTTTCGCTTGTTCAGGTGGCGGAAGAACAGACGTGCCCCCTCCCGCCCCCTTGGGAGTCAGATTTTCAGGGGGCCTATACGCGCGCTTGCGGGCCACCTCAAGCGCCTCTAGGGGATATTTTTGACACGCTTCAATGACAGCCCCCGCCCGGCCTTGTGCGCAGGGCCCGGAATTATCGAAAGGCTTGACCGACAATGCAGGACGAAGACGTGCTGGCCGAGTTCCGCGCCAGCAAGGCACTCCTCGAAGGACACTTCCTGCTCTCGTCGGGGCGCCACAGCGCGCATTACCTGCAGTGCGCCCGCGTCCTGATGGACCCGATGCGCGCCTCGCGTCTGGCCGCCGCCACCGCGGCCAAGCTCCCGCGCGAGATCCGCAAGGACATCACCAAGGTCGTCGCCCCGGCGATGGGCGGGGTGATCATCGGCCATGAAATGGGCCGCGCGCTGGGCGTCGAGGCGATGTTCGTCGAGCGCCCCGAGGGCACCTTCGAACTGCGCCGCGGATTTGCGCTGGAGCCGGGCGACAAGGTGCTGATGGTCGAGGACGTGGTCACCACGGGCCTGTCCAGCCGCGAAGCGATCAAGGCGATCGAGGAAGCCGGCGGCGAAGTGATCGCGGCAGCCTCGCTGGTCGATCGTTCGGGCGGCGCGGTCGATCTGGGCGTGCCGTTCTTCCCGCTGATCGCGCTGTCCTTCCCGACCTATGCCGAAGACGAGCTGCCGCCAGAGCTGGCCGCGACCCCGGCGGTCAAGCCCGGGAGCCGCGCCAAGCCGTGATGACGCAGCCGCTGCGCCTGGGCGTGAACATCGATCACGTCGCCACGATCCGCAACGCGCGCGGCGGGGATCATCCCGATCCGGTGCGCGCGGCAGAGATCGTTGCGGCCTGCGGGGGGGACGGGATCACCGCCCACCTGCGCGAAGATCGCCGCCACATCCGCGACGAGGATCTCGCCCGGATCCAGGCCGCGACGAGCCTGCCGCTCAATCTCGAAATGGCCGCGACCGACGAGATGCTGGCCATTGCCCTGCGCCACAAGCCGCACGCCGCGTGCATCGTGCCCGAACGGCGCGAGGAGCGCACCACCGAAGGCGGGCTCGATGCGGCGGGGCAGCACAACCGGCTCTATCCGATCGTCCAGCGGCTGCTCGATGCCGGCATCCGCGTCAGCCTGTTCATCGCGCCCGAAGAACGGCAGATCGAGGCGGCACTGCGCCTGAAAGCGCCGGTCGTGGAACTGCACACCGGCGAATATGCCCATGCCGACGGCACGGCGCGCGAGGCCGAACGCCAGCGGATCGCCGACATGGCAGCCCTTGCCGCCGCCGGAGGGATCGAGCCCCACGCCGGCCACGGCCTGACCTATGACAATGTCCAGCCGATTGCCGCGATCCCGCAGTTGGCTGAACTCAACATCGGGCATTTCCTGATCGGCGAGGCGATCTTTACCGGCCTCGAACCGGCCGTGTTGCGGATGCGCCACCTGATGGACGCCGCGCGGTGATCATCGCGATCGGTTCGGACCTGTGCAATATCGAGCGGATCCAGAATTCGCTCGACCGGTTTGGCGAACGCTTTGAAATCCGCGTCTTCACCGACATCGAACGCGCCAAGGCCGCGAGCCGCCCCTTCACCCGCGCCGGCACGCTGGCCAAACGGTTTGCGGCCAAGGAAGCCTTTTCCAAGGCGGTCGGCACCGGGTTCAAGGCCGGGGTGTTCATGAAGGACATCGGCGTGGTCAACGCCCGTTCCGGCGCCCCCACCCTCGCGCTGTCGGGCGGGGCTGCCGCCCGGCTCGCCCAGATCACCCCCGAAGGCCATGAAGCCGTGGTCCATCTGACGTTAACCGACGACCACCCATGGGCCCAGGCCTTCATCGTGATCGAGGCGCGCAAGCTGTGAGTGAATCCATGAACGAAACCTCTCCCGCCCCCGAGCCGACTGCTGCCGCCGCGCCAGACAAGGACACCCGCCAGCCGGTCGACTGGCTCGGCGAAATCCGCAGCCTGGCGGTGATGCTGCTGGCGGTGCTGGCCTTTCACAGCTTCATCGCCAAGCCGTTCTACATCCCCTCGATCTCGATGATGCCCAACCTGCTGGTCGGCGACCGGTTGGTGGTTTCGAAGTTCCCCTATGGCTGGAACTGGGCTTCGGCGAGCTTCCATGTCCTGCCGCGCGGCACCTGGCGGATCATGCCCGGCACGCCGCAATACGGCGATATCGTGATCGTGGTGCCGCCCAATCGCAAGGAAGACCTGATCAAGCGCGTGGTTGCCCTGCCGGGGGACCGGATCGCGGTGCGCGGCGGGCAGATCATTCTCAACGGCAAGCCGATCGTGCAGGAAATGGTGCCCTCGGTGCAGATCCCTGCCGATCCTGAGCTGGCCGACGAACACGGCGCCTATCCCTATGACTGGTTCGGGGCCTACAAGGTGCGCCTCGCCTCGGGGCGCGAGGTGTTCGAATTGCCGACCTACCGCGAAACCCTGCCCAACGGGGCGAGCTATCTGGTGATCGATCACCAGCGCCAGCCGCTTGATGACTATCCCGAAACGCTGGTCCCCGCGGGCCACGTCTTCCTGATGGGCGACAACCGCGATCATTCGGCCGACAGCCGCGCCTCGCTGGCGGAAAGCGGCCTGGGCGGACCGGTGCCGCTGTCCAACGTTGGCGGCCGGGCTGAATTCATCACCTTCTCGCTCAACGGCAGCGAACGGCTCAGCCCGCTGACCTGGTGGAACGCCTTGCGCGAAGGCCGCGCGTGGAGCAGCCTGCGCCCGGTCCACACGCCCGAGGGGAAATAATGGCCGAACCCGCGCCGAAATCGCCTGCCCGCCGAGCGCGCAAGTCCGCGCCTGCGGCCACCCCGCCCGCCACGGCGCCGCATGGCCCCGGCCCGACCGACATCGCCGATCCGGCCTTGTGGGCGGAAGCGAAGAGGGCGGCGGTGTGGATCGGAATGGCGGCGCTGCTGGCGCTGGTGGTGGTGCTGGCCCAGCCGCTGCTGGTGATTTTCGGCGGCATGGTGCTGGCCGCGATGATCGATGGCGGCGCGCGCCTGCTGGGCCGGGTGCTGCCGATCGGCCGGGGCAAGCGCGTGGCCCTGGTGCTGCTGCTGGCCGCAGCCTTCATCACCTGGGTCTTCTATTTTGCGGGCACCCAGATTGCCCAACAGGCCGCCGCCCTGCCCGCCACGATCGAGCGCCAGTCGCTCGCGACGATCGCATGGCTCCAAGGGCACGGCTTCGCGATCGATCTTAAGGTGGTGCAAGGCCTGGCGGAAAAGCTGCTGGGCGGGATCGGCCAGCTGACCAGCGCGGTTGGCGGGTTCATCGGCGCCATCGGCACGGGCTTGCTGGTGCTGGTCCTGGGGATCTATCTTGCCGCCGAACCCCAGCTCTATCGCCGCGGGGTGGGCTGGATGCTGCCCGCCGGCGAGCGCGATCACTTTGAAGACACCGCGATCCTGATGGGCCGCACGCTGCGGATGCTGATGTTCGGGCGGCTGGTCGGCATGGCTGTTGAAGGCGTGGGCACGTGGTTGCTGCTGGCGCTCTACGGCGTGCCCATGGCCGGGCTGCTGGGGCTGCTGACCGGGCTGCTGGCCTTCCTGCCCAATATCGGCGCGCCGATTTCGGGACTGCTGATGGTGATGGTCGGCTTTTCGGTCGATACCACCACCGGGCTCTATTGCGCCGCGGTCTATTTCGCGGTCCAGACCATCGACGGCAACCTGATCGTGCCGATGATCGCCAAGAAGACCGCCGACCTTGCCCCCGCGCTGGTCCTCGGCATGCAGCTCATCATGGGCGTGCTGTTCGGCCTGCTGGGGCTGATGCTGGCCGATCCGCTGGTGGCGATGATCAAGATCGCGCTGGAACGCCAGTCGCTCCGCAACGAAGGCAGCCGTTAAGCCATGGCCCGCAAATTCCTGTATCTGTTCGCCGCCTGCGTGGTGCTGTTCTTCGCCGGGCGGGTCGCGCTGAGCTTCTATCCCGAAGCGATGACCCGCATGGCCTTCCTGCCCAAGGGCCACTACGAACCGCAACCGCGCCTCGCCCCCGGCAGCTATGCCGATCCGGCGCGCTGGCTCGTTCGCCCCGGACTGGCCGCCAATCCGGCCCGCTGGACCCCGCCCGGCGCCGCACCGACCCAGCCGGTTCATGCCGCGGTGTTCTTCGTCCATCCGACAACCTATCTCGAACGGGCGCACTGGAACGCCCCGTGGGACGATGCCCGGGCCAATGACCTCGCCGGCAAGATCGTCCACGCCTATGCCTCGCCCTTTGCCGGGGCGGAGCAGCTGTGGGCGCCGCGCTATCGCCAGGCCGCCTTTGGCGCATTCCTGGCCGATGCGCCCGATGCCGGCGAAGCGCTCGAACTGGCGCATGGCGACGTGCTGCAGGCCTTCGATGCCTTCCTGGCGGCAACCCCGCCGCAGGTGCCGATCGTGCTCGCCGGGCATAGCCAGGGCGCCTATCACCTGCGCCGTCTGCTGGCCGAACGCGTGGCCGGAACCCCGCTCGCGAGGCGGATCGCGGCGGTCTACCTGATCGGCTGGCCGATCAGCATGGCCCATGACCTGCCGCGCATGGGCCTTCCGGCCTGCACCTCCCCGGCCGAAGCGGGCTGCGTGATCAGCTGGATGAGCTTTGGCGAACCGGCCGATCCCGCGATGATGCTGCGCGCCGGCGACCGGATGAAAGGGCTTGATGGCCAGCCGCTGAAGGGCGGGCCGGTGCTGTGTTCAAACCCGCTTACCGGCGCGCAGGGCGGCAGCGCTCCGGCCAGCGCCAACCTTGGCTCGCTGGTGCTTGACGCGCGCTTTGAAAGCGGTTCGATCACGCCGGGGCTGGCCGCGGCCCGATGCGATGCCAGCGGCGTGTTGCTGCTGGGCGGCGAACCGGCGATGGGCCCGGTGGTGATGCCGGGTAACAATTACCACGCCTATGACATCCCCCTGTTCTGGACCAACCTGCGCGATGATTTCGCCCGACGAGTGACGGCATGGCAGACAGCCCGCTGATCACCGCCAACGCCCTTGAGCTGCGCGATGCCCTGCCGGGCGGCGGCGGCCTGCTGGGGCTGGACCTTGGCACCCAGACCATCGGCACCGCGTTCTGCGATGCGGGCTGGCGCTTTGCCTCGCCGGGCAAGACCTTGAAGCGCGGCAAGTTCGGGGCAGACAAGGCCGCCCTGGCCGAGCTGATCGCGGAGCGCGACCTGCGCGGAATCGTGATCGGCCTGCCGCTCAACATGGACGGGTCCGAAGGGCCGCGCAGCCAATCGAGCCGGGCCTATGCCCGCAACCTTGGCGCGCTGGGGCTGCCGATCCTGCTGTGGGACGAACGCTGGTCCACCGCCAGCGCCGAAAGCGCCCTGATCGCCCAGGACATGAGCCGGGCCAAGCGCAAAGACCGGATCGATTCCGCCGCGGCCGCGGTGATCCTGCAAGCCGCGATCGATGCGCTGGCGGGCGGCTTCGCCTAGGCCAAAGCTTCGCGCCGCAAGCGCGCCTCCATCGTCACGAGCCGGCTTCCTGCGCCTTCGGCTGCGGCCCACACAGCGTCCCGCGCGGCCGCATCCGTTTCGCGCGCGGCCAGCGCATCCCACGCTGCCAGGCGCAGCCGGTCGCTGGGATGCTGGCGGGCAAAGCGGTGCGCCAGATCAAGCGCCTCGGCGCTGCCCAGTCCGACCGCCAGCTTGAGGAAGGCATCGCTGGGGCCAGCCGAAATGATCGCGCCCACCGCGCCGCGTTCAAGATCATAGCGATACTGGTCGAGCCAGCCCTGCGCGCCGCTGGTGTGCATCACGTTGAGCGAGACCGAGAGCGCATCCGCCGGGCCCTGCGCATGAACGTCAACATGCGCGCGGTAGAGCATCAGCTTGCCCTCCTCCAGGCGTGCGCGCTCGACGAAACGCAGCGACGGCACCGGCTCGCCGCGCCAGCCGGTCACCGCTGCGTAATCAACCTCATAGTAATCGCTCCAGTATCCCGGGCCGAAATAGCCCAGCGTGAGGAAGCTGAAATTGTGGTCGTGCGGCAGGCCCAGGGCAAACGCCGTGCCGCCCGAGGCGCGGACCATGTGGTCGTCGGCTGCCGGCCACAGGTTCGCGCGGATGAACGACTGCCCTCCTGGCGGCACCAGCATGATGACCTGCGGGCCATAGCCATTATCGCCCGGCTCCTCGCGGTGGCGGCGGGCGAGTTGCGCGATCAGGATATCGCCCAGAAACGCGCGGTCGTTGCCCAGCCGCCGCAACCAGAGCGCGGCGTGGGCGAGGCTTTCCTCGTCATGCGGATCAAATCCGCGCGCGGCCAGGGCATCGGCCACTTCGGCCAGCGAAGCGCGGGCGCTGTCCGTGCACGCCATCACGCGGGGCATGGCGCGATCCCGGCCAGCTGGGGGTAGGTTTCGATCAACTGGGCGCGCAGCGCGCCGGCCGGGGCGGCAAGGGGATCCTCCGCCCGCGCAGCGATCGCGCACAGCGCAGCAAAGCCAGCCTCCGTGTCCAGGCCAAGGCACGCCTTGAGCGCCTGCCAGCGCAGCGAAGCGCCGCCCGCTTCATCTGCCATGGCCGCCAGCAACGGCGCGGCATCGCGGCGGCCCATCCGGCCAAGCAGCGCCGCGGCCAGTTCCAGCCGGCTGTCACGCGGATTGGCCGCGGCCTGGTGCAACAGGGCGCCGTCGACCAGCCGGTATTCCCGCGTCACGGCCCCCGCCAGCGCCCGCCGCTGGAGCTTGAGCGTGACCAGCGTGCCCCCGACGCACCGCAGTACCAGCGCCTCGCACTGCCCGTCGCGGTGGCTGACCATGCCGGGTTCAAGCGCCTCGTCCGCCTGCGCAAGATCGGCCCCGCCCGGGCGCAGCCCCTGCAAGCGGACCCGCGCGATCCCGGCGCTGCCAGCCAGCACGCGCTCCCAGGTCTGGCTCGGTGCGAAGCTGGCCGATTGCGCCACCGGCCGCCGCGCCAGCGCCGCGCCATCGACCGCGCAGAGCAGCAGCGCTGCATCGCCCGAGCGGGCCAGTTGCAGTGACGTTGCAAAATCATCGGCAGCGTGGCGCAGCGGCACCTGCCCAAGCGGATCGCGCTCGAGCGCGCCGCAAAATCGGTCTACAAAGCGCGCCACCAACTCCGGCGCCGATGGATCACCGGGCGTAAACAGCCCAGCAAGGCACGGCAAAACGCCCAGCGCTGCGCCATCCGCCAGCCGGGCGAGATCGCTTTCGACCCGCGCCATCTCGGGTTCAGCGCGCCATTCGCGCAGCTCGCGATACAGCCGCCCCTGCGTGCTGCGCTGCGGAGCATCGTCGCCCCGCAGCGCCTGAAGTGCCGGATGGACCTGCATCCGCCGGCCGCCTTACTTGAGACACTCGTAAACAAAGACCATCAGGATCACGATGGTATCATCCGACAGCAGCGCCTGGCCCGGGTGGGCAAGGCTGCCGAACACCCCGGTCAGGGCATCCAGGTCGGGCAGGCTTGATGCGTCGATTTGCGGCAGGTTCATGGTCATCCCCCAATCTGGCGCGAGGCCCACTGCCCCGCGCCATGACCATCGCGGTGCGGCACCCACCGGGCGAATTAAAAGATTGTAACGCAGCGCCGATGCCAGCACAGATGCCACGATGAGCGATGCATCCTCTTCCTCGACGCCGCCCCCGGCCCTGCCCCCCGGCTTCGTGTTCGATCCGGCCCGGCTGGCCAAGGGGATGATGACCCGCAACGGGCACAGCGGCTGGCTGGGGCTTGACTATCACGCCCACGGCGAGGGCTGGTTCGAACTGGAGCTGCCCTGGCGCGAGGAACTGGTCGGCGTGGCGGAAACCGGCGTGCTGGCCTCTGGCCCGATCATCAGCTTGATGGACAACGCCACCTCGATGTCGGTGTGGACGCTGACGGGCAAGTTCGTGCCCCATGCCACGCTCGACCTGCGGGTTGATTACATGCGCGCCGCCGTGCCCGGCCGGACGGTGATCGGCCGCGGCGAATGCTACAAGCTGACCCGGACGATCTCGTTCATCCGCGGCATCGCCTATGACCAAGACCCGTCCGATCCGATCGCCCATGTGGTGGGATCGTTCATGGCCACCCACGGAACCTACCTGTGAACGACGCGAACCTGCCCCCCTATGCCCAGGCGCTGGGCATCGCCATCGATCATGACGAAGACGGCAACCCGGTGCTCTGCGTCGACTTTTCCGATCGCGTCCTGGGCCGCCCGGGGTTTCTCCATGGCGGGGCGATGAGCGGGCTGATGGAAATGGCCTGCATGGCCGCGCTGCGCGCCGAAATGGAGCGTCGGGGCGAAACCATGCGGCTCAAGCCCGTCAACGTCCAGGTCGAATTCATGCGCGGCGGAACCGAACAGCGCACCTTCGCGATGGGCACGGTGACCCGCGCGGGGCGGCGGGTGGCGCTGGTCAATGCCACCTGCTGGCAGGATGACCGGACCAAGCCGATCGCGCTGGCGCAGATGAAGATCCTGCTCAGCCCCGCGGACTAGGCGCGGCGCGCAGCACCACGGTGATCCCGGCATGGGTGGGCGCCCGCGCGCCGGGGGCCAGTTCGACCCGCGCGGCATCGGCGCGGGCGCGGTTGAGGATTGCCGGCGCAATGCCCGCTTCGGCGGCAACCAGATCGGCACTGCCCAGCACGCGCGCCTGCCGCAGGGTCAGATCATCGGGATCGTTCGAGCTGAGAAAAAATTCCTCGACCCGCGTCGCGCCAGGCACGGCGCCATCCAGCCACTGCGCCACCGCATCATCGCGGTGCGACACCAGCGGATCAAGTGCGCCGCCCTCGGCCAAGGCCAGGTCAAGCGCGCGCCGCCGCGTGGCGGCATCGGGAAACCGGGCCCGCAGCGCCGCACGCGCTGAGCCCAGCCCCGCGGCCAATTGGCCCAGCGAGGCTGGCAGCAAGGCTTCCAGCCGCAGCCGCAGCGCCTTGGCCAAACCGGCCGAAACCCCGCCAGTGCCAACCGCAACCAGCACCGCCCCGCGTTCGAGCAGGCTGGGCACGGTGAAATCGCACAGGTCAGGCCGATCGACCACGTTGACCAGCACGCCCCGCGCCTTGAGACGCGCGAGGGCAGCTTCGGGCGCATCTAGCGCGACAAAGGCCAGCCGCGCACGCGCATCGTCTTCGGGCACGATCACACCGCCGGCGCGTTCAACCAGCCGCTGCTTGGCCGCAGCCGCATCCCCTTCGCCCAGCACGATCACCGGTTGCCCGGCAATGCGATGGTAAAGAGGCAGGCTGTGCATCGCCATCAGTCCTTGAGAAAGTCAGGCACCCGTTCGGCAGCGGTGATCACTTCGGGAAGAATGCGATCGGCCACCACGGCAAACTGATCGCCATCGACCATCACTTCGGCCACGAAACCGCGGCTGTTGTAAGACGATGCCATCGTCGCGCCATAGGCCCCGGCAGTGCGGAACACGGCAAGATCCCCGGCAGCCACGGCATCAATTTCGCGGTCCATGGCAAAGGTATCGCCGGTTTCGCAGATCGGGCCGACGATATGGGCGGTCATCTTGTCACCAGTGGGCGCCACGGCATCGAAATCGTGCCAGGCGCCATACATCGCCGGGCGGGCCAGATCGTTCATCGCCGCATCGACGATGACGAACGGCGCCGCATTCGAACTGCGCTTGACCCGAACCACCTT
>JAYSCF010000046.1:4142-11335 GCA_041915005.1 Novosphingobium sp. | reverse complement strand
CAGCACCTCGTGGTGATCGGCGGCGGCGTGATCGGGCTCGAACTCGGCTCGGTCTGGCGCCGTCTTGGCGCCAAGGTCACCGTGGTCGAATTCCTCGATCAGCTGCTGCCCGGCATGGACGGCGAACTGCGCAAGGAAGCCGGCAAGATCTTCAAGAAGCAGGGCATGGAGCTCAAGCTTTCGACCAAGGTCACCGGGGTTGCCGTCAAGGGCAAGCAGGCCACGCTGACGGTCGAGCCTTCGGCGGGCGGCGCGGCCGAAACGATCGAGGCGGACTGCGTGCTGGTGGCCATCGGTCGCCGCCCGAACGTGGCGGGGCTTGGCCTTGAGGCCATCGGGCTGACGCTCAACGCGCGCGGCCAGATCGACACCGGCCACGACTTCCGCACCGCCGTGGACGGCGTGCGCGCGATCGGCGATGTCATTCCGGGTCCGATGCTGGCCCACAAGGCCGAGGACGAAGGCATTGCGGTGGCCGAATACATCGCCACCGGCACCGGCATCGTCAATCACGCGGTGATCCCGGGCGTGGTCTATACCACCCCCGAATTCGCCGGCGTGGGCCTGACCGAAGAAGCCGCCAAGGCCGAAGGCCATGACATCAAGGTCGGCAAGTTCCCGATGATGGCCAACAGTCGCGCCAAGACCAACCACGAACCCGATGGCTTCGTGAAGGTCATTTCCGATGCCAAGACCGACCGCGTGCTGGGCGCGTGGATGGTGGCCTCGGTGGCTGGCACGATGGTGGCCCAGGTGGCCCAGGCAATGGAATTCGGCGCAACGTCCGAAGACATCGCCTATACCTGCCATGCCCACCCGACCCATTCGGAAGCGGTCAAGGAAGCGGCCATGGCCGTTCAGGGCAAGCCGATCCACATCTGAATCACCCTCCTTCCCCCTCGATGGGTGAAGGATGCGAAGACTTGCGCCCGCGCCAGCGGGTGCTAGTCGCAGCTGGAAGGGGGTGCCGCTCACCCCCACCCAACTTCGGCTAGACCGCCTTGCGGTCAAGCCTGCGTATCCCTCCCCCATCGAGGGGGAGGTGAAGGAGCCAAGTCATGTCGAATACCCAGACCGTCAAGCTGACCAGCGACGAAATCGAAATGATCGTCGATGCGCTCGAAGTCGATCTTGAAGGCTATGTCGAAGCCGCCAAGGAAGCGCGCGGCAACAACAACCGCGAAGACGTGGCAACCTTCACCGAAGCCGCCACCCGCATCCAGACGCTGATGGCCAAGCTGCAGGATCTGGTCGAGGACTGAGCGCGCCGATGACCGGCGCCATCCCCCAGTTTCCGGCCGTGCTCGACCTGCTCGGCACGGCGGTGTTCGCGCTGTCAGGCGCGCTGCTGGCGGCGCGCCTGCGCCAGACTTTCGTGACGATGGGGTTCTTCTCGCTCGTCACCGGGGTTGGCGGCGGGACCGTGCGCGATCTGCTGATCGGCGCGCCGGTGTTCTGGGTGCGTGATCCGTGGGTGGCGGCCGTGTGCCTGGCCGTGGCGCTGATCGCGTGGTTCACCCCCCGCAAATGGTGGGAAGGCCAGTTCCTCGAATGGGCCGATGCCGCCGGGCTCGGTGCCTATGCCATGCTCGGGACGGCAAAGGCGCTGGCCTATGCCGTGGCCCCGGTTCCCGCCGTGCTGATGGGGATCATCACCGGCTGCGTCGGCGGGATCATCCGCGACGTGCTGGCTGGCCGCCCGTCGATCATCATGCGGCCCGAACTATATGTGACGGCCGCCGCGCTGACCTCGGCGCTGTGCGCGGCCGGAACGATGCTGGGCCTGCCGCGCGAAGCGGTCTGGCCGCTGGCGGCCTTTGCCGGCTTCGCGCTGCGCGGCAGCGCGATCGCCTTTGGCATCCACCTGCCCGCCTATCGACGGGCCGAAGGCTAGGCGCGCGGCAGCTCTTTGAGCGGGCGGCTGGCATCGGCGAGGTCTTCGGGCGCGATCACCGCGCCTTCTTCGACCAGCTTGCGGGCCTGGACATAGTCCTTCATCGCATTGACCGCATCGATCGCGATCAGCTTGCCCTGCTTGAGGTAAAGTACCGAAAAGCTGCGGGTGGCCGGATCGCCGCGCAGCACCGTGGCATCATGCCCCGATGACAGCCCCACGGTCTGCAGCTTGAGATCATACTGGTTCGACCAGAACCACGGGGTGGCCTTGTAGGGTTCCGGATTGCCGAGGATCGCCTTGACCGCACAGGCCGCCTGATCGTTGGCGTTCTGGACGCTTTCCAGGCGGATCACCGCGCCTTCGGCAAAGGTGTTGGCATGGGCCGCGCAGTCCCCGATCGCGTAAACGTGATCAAGGCTGGTGCGGCAGAATTCATCGACATCGATGCCGTTTCCGCCCGCGGCCCCGGCCGTGATCAACGCGCCAACCGCCGGCACGATCCCGATGCCCACGATCACCATCTGGCACGCGATCTCGCTGCCATCGGCCAGCTTGACCCCGCTCACCCGGGTATCGCCAAGGATTTCATCAACCCCGGTTTCGGTGCGCAAATCAACGCCGTGGGCGCGGTGTTCGGCTTCGTAGAACTCCGACAATTGCGGCCCGGCCACGCGCGCCAGCACGCGCGGCAGCACTTCAAGCAGGGTCACGTCCTTGCCAAGCTTGCGCAGCACCGCGGCCGCTTCCAGCCCGATATAGCCCCCGCCGATCACGACCACGCGTTCGACATCGGCCAGTTCGCCCAAAATCGCATCGGCATCATCGCGGGTGCGCACGCCGTGCACGCCCTTGAGCCCGGCCCCGGGGATCGTCAGCCGGCGCGGATCGCCGCCGGTTGCCCAGATCAGATCGCCGTAGCTGGCGCTGCGGCCGTCCGACAGGGTCACGGTGCGCGCCGCCGGATCGAGCGCCGTCACTTCGGTGCCCAGCACCAGGTCGATCCCCTTCGAGGCCCAAAAATCGGGTTGGCGGATGTAAAGCCGGTCAAACGTCTTGTCGCCCAGCATGTATTCCTTGGACAGCGGCGGGCGTTCGTAGGGCGGTTCGCTTTCGCGGCCAATCATGCCGACGCTGCCTGCAAAGCCCTGCTGGCGCAGCTGGATCGCCGCCCCGCCGCCGCCCTGGCCCGCGCCAACGATCAATACGTCGTAATGCATGTCCACCCTCGTTCTTGTGCCGGCTTTGCGCGGGTTCTTAGCGTGACGCGCGCGCGGCACAAGAACATTGCGCGTTATCCGGCCACCAGTGCCCAATAACTGCGGTAAAGCGTGTAGCAGGCGACCAGAACGACCAACCCGGCGAACAGCGTGGTCAACCGTCCCTTGTGTTCGGCCAGCCGCCGCGAGGCAGCCGTGCCGATCACGCTGCCCGCCACCCCGCCGGCGATGAAGCTGGCGGCCAGCGGCCAATCGACCAGCCCCGATGCGGCATAGTTGAACGCAGTGGTCAGGCCAAAGGCGCTGACCGCGACCAGCGAGGTGCCAACCGCGCGGAACATCGGCATCGAGGTGGAGGCGACCAGCCCCGGCACGATCAGAAAGCCGCCGCCGATCCCGAAAAAGCCCGACAGCATCCCCGTGCCAAGGCCGAAGCTGGCAACCTTGGGGAAATTGTCGCGGTTGCAGACCACGCCTTCGACCCCCTGGTTGCCGCGCCCGCGAAACATCACCCCCGCCACGACCAGCATCAGCAGCGCAAACAGGAACAACAGCTTCTGCCCGTCGAACGCCTTGCCCAGGCTGGATCCAGCCAGCGCGCCGATCACCCCGGCGGCGGCATAGGTGCTGCCACAGCGCCAGTTGACGTTGTGGGCGCGGGCATGGCTGGCCAGCCCGGCCAGCGCATTGGCTGCCACCGCCAGCGCGCTGGTGCCGATCGCGATGTGCGGATTACGCACCCCGACGACATAGACCATCAGCGGCACGGCAAGGATCGATCCCCCGCCCCCCACCAGGCCCAGCGTAAAGCCCACCAGCACGCCGCTCAGCGCAGCCAGCAGGAACGGCAGGTCGGCCAGCATCACAGCAGGTTCAACGGCAGCTTGAGGTAGCTGACGCCGTTGGCCTCTGCTTCGGGAAAGTGCCCGCCGCGAATGTTGACCTGCACCGATGGCAGGATCAGCCGGGGCATGGCCAGCGTTGCATCACGCGCCTCGCGCATGGTCACGAAGGCGTCTTCGCCCACCCCGGCATGGATATGGACATTGGCCGCGCGCTGGGCGGCAATGGTGGTTTCCCAGGCGTAGTCGCCGCGCCCCTCGGCCAGGTAATCGTGGCACAGGAACACCCGTGTCTCATCCGGCAGCGCCAGCAAGCGGTGGATCGAGCGATAAAGCGTGCGTGCATCGCCGCCCGGAAAATCACAGCGCGCAGTGCCATAGTCAGGCATGAACAGGGTATCGCCAACAAACACCGCATCGCCGATCACGAAGGCCAGGCAAGCCGGCGTATGGCCCGGCACGTGCAGTGCGATCGCTTCGATCCCGCCCACGGCAAAACGGGTGCCATCGCGCATCAGTTGGTCAAACTGGGAACCATCGCGCGCAAAGCTGGCGGGTTCGTTGAACACCGCGGCGAAGGTTTCCTGGACCGTGGTGATCGCGGTGCCGATCACCAGTTCACCGCCCAGCTGCGCTTTGAGAAACGGCGCGGCCGAAAGGTGATCGGCGTGAGCATGGGTTTCCAGCAGCCAGTCGACGGCGAGCCCTTCGGCCCGCACGAACGCGACAACCGCCTCGGCCGACGCGGTCGAGGTGCGGCCCGAGGCCTGATCGAAATCGAGCACTGAATCGATGATCGCGGCGCGCAGCGTCACCGGATCATAGACCACATGGGTCGCCGTGAAGGTCGGCTCGTCGAAGAAGGTGCGCACCGTGGGCACCCGCCCCGCAGCGCGGGCCGCTTCGATCTGCTGGCTGGCGGCGGCAAGAACAGGATCAGACATAGTGCTCACTTCCCTGACTGGTGACGGCCCGCCGGTAGCGGTGATCCCGACCTGGCTCCGAGGGACAGGCAAGGATCACCGCACGGTGTCCCGCCATGCAAATTGGGGGCGGCATGGCGGAACGGGGGGCTCGAATCACGAACCAACATTTGCATTGACTAATATTCCTGAATTATCATATAAGCAAGTGCAAATATGAAGGGCCGCGAGTCCGCAGCCTCATCCCAAGGATCACGCCATGTTCGGTCTCGGACAACCCAAGCACAACGAAGTCACCCCCGATCAGCTTGCCGCCATGATCCGCAGCGGCACCGCGCTGGTGGTCGATGTGCGCGAACCCGATGAATTCGCCGCGGGCCACATCCCCGGCGCGCTCAACATGCCGCTGTCGGCGTTTCAGCCATCGCAGCTGCCCGATCCGCAAGGCAAGGCACTGGTGCTCAACTGTGCGGCAGGGCGCCGTTCGGCCATGGCGCTCGACAAGTGCGGCGCGGCGCAGGCCGCTGCCGACACCCATCTGGCGGGCGGGTTTGGCGCGTGGCGGGCGGCAGGCCTGCCGGTCGAATGATCGCCCCTGCTGCGCCCCACAACGCACGTCAGGCTTGCATGACCGCTGAAAAGTATTCAGTGGAGCAGCCGATGAAACCGGGCGATCTTACCGACCTCAAGGCCAATGCCGCCGCCATGGCGGGCCGGCTCAAGCTGCTCAGCCACCCTGAGCGGCTGCTGATGCTGTGCCGACTGGATGAGGGTGAGGCTTCGGTCGGCGAGCTGATCGAACTGGTCGGACTGTCGCAGTCCGCCGTGTCCCAGCACCTTGCCCTGCTGCGCGACGAAGGCATCGTTGGCACCCGCGGCGAAGCGCAGACGCGCTATTACCGTCTGACCGATCCGATCGTGCGCGCGATCATCCACGCGCTTTGCGTGATCTGCGACAATCAGGGCGAACCTTCTTCGGACTGACCCGGGCGATTCCGCTTTCGGTCCCGCCAATGCCGCGCTAGCCTGCCCGCAAAACAAGGGAGGGATACCGGAATGAACGGGGCAGAAGCGTTTGTCCAAACGCTGAAGGATTGCGGGGTCGAAGTCTGTTTCGCCAACCCCGGCACGTCGGAAATGCAGCTGGTTGCCGCGGTTGATCGCACCCACGGGATGCGCGCGATCCTGGGCCTGTTCGAAGGCGTGGTGACGGGAGCTGCCGATGGCTATGGCCGCATGGCCGACAAGCCCGCCGTGACCCTGCTGCACCTTGGCCCCGGGCTGGGCAACGGCCTGGCCAACCTGCACAATGCCCGCCGCGCAGGTTCACCCATCATCAACATGGTCGGCGATCACGCCACCTATCACCTCCACTACAACGCCCCGCTGACATCCGATGCCCAGGGCGTGGCCCGGCCGATGTCCGACTGGCTGCGCGTCTCCACTTCGGAACGCGACCTGGCCCAGGCCGGGGCCGAAGCCTTTGCCGCCGCGCAAAGCTATCCGGGCAAGGTTGCCACCGTGATCGTGCCGGCTGACCACGCCTGGAGCGAAGGCTCGGCCACGGTTGCCCCGCCAGCCCTCCCCGCCGCGCCACAGGCCCCGGCCGAGGCGATTGCGGCCGCGGCCGAAGCGCTGCGCAGCGGTGACGGCCCCAAGTGCCTGTTCCTGGGCGGCCGGGGGCGGCGCGCGGAAACCCTGATCGAGGCCGGGCGCATCGCAGCCGCCACTGGCGCGCGGTTGATCGCCGAAACCTTCGCCACCCGCCACCAGCGCGGCGCGGGCCGGGTCGCGGTGGAAAAACTGCCCTATTTCGGCGAACAGGCGCAGGCCTATCTCGCCGAATTTCGCACCATCGTGTTCTGCGGTACCGAGCCGCCGGTCTCGTTCTTCGCCTATCCCGGCAAGCCGAGCTTCCTCTCCCCGCCCGAGGCCAAGCTGGTGCGGCTCGCCTCGCTGCGCGAGGATGCCCACGCCGCGCTGTCGGGCCTCGCCGCCGCGCTCGATGCCCCGGCAGAACCCGCGCTGGTCCAGGCTGCCCAGCTGCCCCCCGTTGAACCGGGCAAGCTCAACGCCGCCAACCTTGGCGCGATCCTGGCTGAACTGCTGCCCGAAAACGCCATCGTTTCCGACGAAGGCGCCACCCAGGGCGGCGCCAGCTTCGTGATGAGCGCGGGTGCCAAGCCGCACGACTGGCTGCAGCTGACCGGCGGCGCGATCGGCCAGGGGCTGCCGCTTGCCGTCGGCGCGGGGGGGGGCTGCCCCCCACCCCAGGTGTTAGCGCGCCACGCGGAGGGTTCGGGGGTGTTTTACC
>JAYSCF010000046.1:1890-4132 GCA_041915005.1 Novosphingobium sp. | reverse complement strand
GGGGATGTATACCAACCAGGCGCTGTGGACGATGGCGCGCGAACAGCTCGATGTGACCACGATCCTGCTCAACAACGGCTCCTACGCGATCCTCAACATCGAACTGATGCGGGTGGGCGTCCAAAACCCCGGACCCAAGGCGCTGTCGATGCTCGATCTCAAGAACCCGGCGATCAACTGGGCTGAGATCTCCACCGGGATGGGCGTGCCGGCAGTGCGGGTCGATACGGCCGAGGCCTTCCGCGAGGCGCTGGCCGAAGCCCTTTCCGCCAAGGGCCCGCGCCTGATCGAGGCGCTGCTCTGATGGCGGGCACGCTCAACCTCCTGCCCGCCTCCTATGTCGATTTCCGGCGTGAGGCGGAAAAGCGCCTGCCGCGCTTCCTGTTCGATTACATCGACGGCGGCGCCGGCGCGGAGGTGACGCTGGCGCGCAACACCGCCGATTGGGAAACAGTGCAACTCACGCAAAAGGTGCTGTGCGATGCCTCGGCGATGGATTGCTCGGTCGAACTGTTCGGGCGCAAACTGGCCATGCCGCTGGTGCTCTCGCCGGTCGGGATGGGCGGGATGACCGCGCGGCGCGGCGAGGTTCAGGCCAAGCGCGCCGCGGATGCGGCGGGGATCGATTTCTGCCTCTCCACCGTTGGCATCTGCCCGATGGAGGAAGTGGCGCCGGTTTCGGACCGGCCATTCTGGTTCCAGCTCTACATGCTCAAGGACCGCGGGATCGTGCAGGAAATCCTGGCCCGCGCCCGCGACCACGGGGTCGAAACCCTGGCCTTCACCATCGACCTCGCCGTGCTTGGCACGCGCTACCGCGATATCCGCAACGGCATGGCCGGCGGGCTTGGCCCATGGGGGCGGCTGCGTTCCGGCCCGCTCGACTATGCCCTGCACCCGCGCTGGGCGGTCGATGTCGGGTTGCTGGGCGGGCCGCACGGGTTTGGCAACATCGCCCGCTACGTCCAGCAATCGCGCGATCCGCGCGGCTACCTGCACTGGACCGGCAGCCAGTTCGATCCTTCGGTAACCTGGAAGGACATCGAATGGCTGCGCAAGATCTGGCCCAGCAACCTGGTGCTCAAGGGCGTGCTCGATGTTGAGGATGCCCGGCAGTCGGTCGCGATCGGGGCGGACGGGATGATCGTTTCCAACCACGGCGGGCGCCAGCTTGATGGTGTGGCCTCGACCGCGGCGATGCTGCCGCGCATTGCCGATGCTGTTGGGGACAAGACCACGCTGCTGGTCGATGGCGGGATCCGCACCGGCCAGGATCTGGTCCGCGCCCTGGCGCTAGGGGCCAAGGCCGCGATGATCGGCCGGCCCTGGGTGATGGCCTTGGCCGCCGGGGGTGAAGCAGCCCTCACCCGGATGCTCACCCTGATGAAGCAGGACATGCGGATCGCGCTGGGCCTGTCGGGCGCGATCAACGCCCGCGATGTCGGGCGCGGGGTGCTGCTGGACGCTTAGGGAGCGCCTAGGCCAGCACCTTGCCCGGATTGAGGATGCCCTTGGGGTCCAGCGCGGCCTTGAGGCTGCGCATCAGCGTGATTTCTTCGGCCGAGCGGGTGATGTGCAGCCAGTCGCGCTTTTCGACGCCGATGCCGTGTTCGGCCGAGATCGAGCCCTTTACCGGGACCAGTTCGCCATAGACAATCGCCTCGGTGCGGTGGCGCGCGGCCTCGTCAAACGGGCGCGGGCCGACCAGCAGGTGCAGGTTGCCATCGCCGATGTGGCCGAACACCACCAGCTTGGCCTCTGCGCCCCATTCGGCGTGAACCGCCTCGCGCACCCGGGCAACATAGGCGTCCATCGCGGTGATCGGCAGGCTGACATCAAACGTCACCGACGGCAGCGTGAAGTGATAGAGCCCCTCGATATCGTCGCGGATCGCCCACATCTGCGCGGCCTGCGCCTTGCTGGCGGCGATCACTGCATCGACCACCAGCCCCTGTTCGAGCGCCTCGCCCAGGACTTCGGCAAACAGGTCGGCATCGCGGTCGGGATCAAGCCCGCTCATCTCGGTGAGAATGTAGAACGGATGCCCGCCGGGCAGCGGCGGATTGTGCCGGCCAGAGGCGACCGCAATCGGTTCATAGAAACTGGCCCACATCACCTCGAACGAAGTCAGCCCGCTGCCCAGCCGCCGCCCCATGTGCATGAACATCTTCTGCACCGCGTCAAAGCTTTCCAGCGCCAGTACCGCGGTGGATGAACCCAGCGGCGCGGGGTGCAGTTTCAG
>JAYSCF010000046.1:0-1880 GCA_041915005.1 Novosphingobium sp. | reverse complement strand
TCAGCACCGCGCGGGTGATGATCACTAGCGTCCCCTCGGTGCCGACGAACAGGTGCTTGAGATCGTAGCCCGCGTTGTTCTTGAGCAGGCTGTTCATCGCCGAAATGATCGTGCCGTCGGCCAGCACCGCCTCCACGCCCAGCACGTTGTCGCGCATCATGCCATAGCGCACGACCGAATTGCCGCCGGCATTGGTGGACAGCCCCCCGCCGACCGTGGCCGAACCACGCCCGCCCCAATCGACCGCGAATTTGAGCCCTTCTCCGGCCGCCGCTTCCTGCACGGCCTGGACCGGAATCCCGGCCTCGACCGTGATCGTGCGGCCGACCGGGTCGATCCCCTCGATCGCGCGCATCCGCTCAAGCGAGATCTGGATGTCGCTCGGCGTGCTGTCGGTGCCGTGGACCAGCCCGGTCAGCCCGCCCACCGGCACCACCACCTGCCCGGCCGCATGGCACAGCTTCATCACGGCAGAGAGTTCCTGCGTGCTGGCGGGCCGCACCACGGCCATGGCCTGGCACTTGGACAGGCCCATCCAGTCCGCCGCGCGCAGCGCCACGTCTTCGCCGGTCAACAGGCCTTTGGGGCCGACGATTGCGGCGATCTGGTCAAGCAGGGCGGTCATGCGCGGTCCTCTCCAAACGAAACGCCCCGACCGTATCAGCTACGGCCAGGGCGCAAAGGGCAAAATGCCGGATCGCGGGCTTAGTCGAGCCGCTCGATGATGATCGCCGGGGCCATGCCGCCCGCCGCGCACATCGTGATCAGGCCATAGCGGCCATTGATCCGCTCCAGTTCGTCCAGCGCGGTGCCGATCAGCATCGAACCGGTCGCGCCGATCGGGTGACCCAGCGCCATGGCGCCGCCATTGGGGTTCACCTTGGTGCGATCGAGATCGAGATCGCGGATGAACTTTTCGGCGACCACGGCGAAGGCTTCGTTGATTTCGAAGACGTCGATGTCTTCCTTCTTGAGCCCGGCCTTTTCGAGTACCTTCTTCGCCGCGGGAACCGGGGCGTTGAGCATCAGGGTCGGATCATCGCCGCAGTTGACATAGGCGACCACGCGGCCGCGCGGCTTGAGCCCGTGCTTGTCGGCATAGGCCTTGCTGGCGAGCAGCACGGCGCCCGCGCCATCGACCACGCCCGAGCTGTTGCCGGCGTGGTGCACGCCCTTCCAGTTGAGATCGGGATAGCGGCGCTGGATCTGCTTGCGGAAGGTGGTGCCGCCGCCCAGATCGAAATCGGCGATGCCATCGAAGCTGGCCTTGAGCGAGGCGAGCCCTTCGGCAGTGGTTTCGGGGCGCGGGAATTCCTCGCGATCGAGCGCCACCGAGCCATCGGGATTGTAGACGGTGATCAGCGACTTGTCGAAGCGGCCTTCGCGGATCGCGCGGTCAGCACGTTCCTGCGACACCAGCGCCAGCGCATCGAGCGCTTCGCGCGGGATGCCTTCCATCGCCGCGATCGCATCGCCGCAAACGCCCTGGTGCGACTGGGGGTGCAGCGCATCAAGCTCGGGGTTGCCCGAACCCATGCCCAGCGGCTTGATCCCGGCATTGGCCAGTTCCGCGCCATAGGCCGAGGTGAAGCTCATCATTTCGGTGCCGCCTGCGATCACGCAGTCTTCCATGCCCGACATGACCGCCGCCGTGGCGAGGTTGACCGAGGTGATACCGCCGCCGCAGAAGCGGTCGAGCGTCATGCCCGAGGCGCCGATGTCATAGCCGGCGGCCAGCGCGGCCATGCGGCCCAGATCGCCGCCCTGCTTGCCGTTCTGCGACGAGGTCGACCAGATCACATCGTCAACCGTCGAGGTATCGAGGTTGTTGCGGTCCTTGATCGCCTTGAGCACGGTTGCGGCCAGATGCTGCGGGTGCA
>JAYSCF010000045.1:0-11520 GCA_041915005.1 Novosphingobium sp. | reverse complement strand
TGATCGAGCTCCAGCTCGGTCATCAGCCCGGCGACCTCGACCGGGTGCGAGAAATAGGGATCGCCGCTGGCGCGCTTCTGGGTGCCGTGCTTCTGGACGGTATAGACATAGGCGCGGTTGAGCATCGCCTCGTCGGCGGTGGGATCATACGCGAGAACGCGTTCGACAAGTTCGTACTGGCGCAGCATTCATCCCTCAATGCGCGGAACAGCCCCCCGAGGGCAAGGGGGCAGCACGATTTGTCGTATTTGTGACACCAGTAGGGATTTCCTCATTGCTTCAGGGCATCAACATGGCCAACGGGACAAGCCGACGCGGTTCGCCCCGATCCGCATCGAGGGAGTTCCCTGGTCTTGACCGGTATTACACTTGCCGCCCTGTTGTTCATGGCTGGCGCAGATCAGGTTGTTGCCGCATCCGTGCCGGCTGCCGATCCGGCCGCTGCCACGCTGCCGGTAGCGGCTCCTGCCGCGCCGGTCGCACCGGCCCCGGTGCAGGCCGCTCCTGCCGTCCCCGCGGCTGTTCCCGCTCCGCCCGGCGCTGACCAGGCGCCGCTCGATGACAGTGCGATCGTTGTCACCGGACGTGAAAAGGTGCCGCAGGATCCAGCCCAGGCGATCAACCTGGCGACCTTCGAAGTGGTCGATGCCGCCGACCGCGCGGTGGTTGGCCCGGTGGCGATGGGCTACAAGCATGGCCTGCCTGAGCCGCTGCGCGACGGGCTGCACAATTTCCTCTCCAACCTGACCGAGCCGGTGGTCTTCGTGAACTTCCTGCTTCAGGGCAAGCCGGGCAAGGCGTTTGAAACGGTCGGCCGATTTGCCGTGAATTCGACCATCGGGGGGGCGGGCCTGTTTGACGTGGCCCGCAACAAGCCGTTCCACCTGCCGCGCCGCAACAATGGCTTTGCCGATACGCTGGGCTATTACGGCGTTGGTCCGGGGCCCTATTTCTACCTGCCGCTGATCGGCCCGAGCACGGCGCGCGACCTGTTCGGCTGGGTGCTCGACAAGTCGTTCCTGCCAGCGGTGGCCGGGGTGCCGTTCAGCAAGCCAGCCTTTGCGCTGGGAACCGGCGCGGTGAAGTCGCTCGATGACCGGGTGGCCTTCGATGACGAGATCCAGGCTTTCCGCGAAACCGGCGATTCCTATACCGCCGAGCGCGAATACTACCTCGCCATGCGCCGCGCCGAGATCGAGGGCCTGCACGGCCGCAAGGTGCCCGAGCCGGTGGCCGCGCCGGCCGCCGAACCTGCCGCGGCGCCGGCCGTCACGCCCGCTCCGGCGCCGGTTCCGCCGCAGTAAGGGGTCAGCTCCAGGCTGCTTGCGGCGGCAGGCTCATCAGGATTGCGTCGACATTGCCGCCGGTCTTGAGCCCGAACAGCGTGCCGCGGTCGTAGACAAGGTTGAATTCGGCATAGCGCCCGCGCCATTCGAGCTGGCGCTGCTTGTCCTGCGGCGTGAAGTCCAGCCCCATGCGGCGACGCACCAGGGTGGGGAACACCGCGAGGAACGCTTCGCCGACATCGCGGGTGAAGGCAAAATTGGCTTCCCAGGCGGCCGCATCGGCGCAATCGAGGTGATCGTAGAAAATCCCGCCGACCCCGCGCGCGCAATTGCGGTGCGGGATGAAGAAGTAATCATCGGCCCAGGCCTTGAAGCGCGGGTAATAGGCCGGGTCGTGCCGATCACAGGCAGCCTGGAAGGCGGCGTGAAACTCGTCGGTGTCCTGCTGGTAGGGGATCGGCGGGTTGAGATCGCCGCCGCCGCCGAACCAGGCCTTGGCCGTGGTCAGGAAGCGAGTGTTCATGTGGACGGCGGGCACGTGCGGATTGGCCATGTGCGCGACCAGGCTGATCCCCGTCGCGGTAAAGCCGGGATCCTGCGCGGTGGCGCCGTGGATCGTGCCCGCGAAATCGGGCGCGAAGCGGCCATGCACGGTCGAGACATTGACCCCGACTTTCTCGAACACCTGGCCCTTCATCACCCCGCGGGTGCCGCCGCCGGGGTTGGGGTTGCCCTCTTCCTCGCGGTTCCAGCTGGTATATTCGAACCGCGCGGCGCTGCCGGCCTCGGCTTCGATCGCTTCGAATTCGGCGCAGATCCGGTCACGCAGCGATTCGAACCATTGCTTGGCGCGGGCGGTATAGGGGGTCCAGTCGGTCATGGAGCAGGCGCTTGCCAAATCATGGGGCTTGGGGCAAGCGTGACGCATGGTTCCCTTTTCGTTCGCAGGGCAGGAATGGCGGCTGGTGGATGGCCGCGCGCTGTTCTGGCCGCGTGAAAACGCGCTGCTGGTGGCGGACCTGCACCTTGAAAAAGCCAGCTATTTTGCAAAGGCCGGGCAGATGCTCCCGCCTTATGACAGCCGCGAGACGTTGGAGCGGGTGGCACTGGCCCTGCGCCAGACCGGCGCGCGGCGGGTGCTGTGCCTGGGCGACAATTTCCATGACGGCGAAGGGCCGGCCAGGCTTGAGCCCCACGCCGCCGGGATGCTCGATGCCCTGACCCGGGCCACCGATTGGGCGTGGATCACCGGCAATCACGATGGCGCGGGCGTGTCGGCTTTGCCGGGAACGCCGGTCGACGAACTCGAGCTGTCCGGGCTGGTGCTGCGCCATGCCGCCGTGCCGGGCGAGGTGCGGGCCGAGCTTTCAGGGCACTATCACCCGCGTCTGCGCGTGGCGGTGCGTGGGCGGCAGGCGGTGCGGCCTTGCGCGGTGATGAGCGAGCGCAAGCTGGTCTTGCCGGCCTTCGGGGCGCTGACCGGCGGCATGGATGCGGCCGATCCGGTGATCATTGCTGCCCACCAGCCCGCGCGCGCGATCGATGCGGTGCTGGCGGCATCCGGGCGGCTGGTGCAATACCCGCTATGGCGGTTGGCCGCATAGCCCCTTCCCCCCAGACGCGTTTCGTTTTAAGGACGCGCGCGATACCGAAATTTTGAGGAGTCCCGACTATAGCACCCCCACCCCGGCGCATGATGACGCCCCCCGTCAAGAGCGGGCCGCGCTTCAACCAGTATATCACCGTCGATAAGGTCCGCGTGATCGACGAGGCCGGTGAGAATGTCGGCGTCATGTATACCCGCGAAGCGATCGAGCAGGCCGCTGAAGTCGGCCTTGATCTCGTGGAAGTTTCGCCCAACGCCGATCCGCCGGTGTGCAAGTTCCTCGATGTCGGCAAGTTCCGCTACGAAGCGCAGAAAAAGGCCAACCTCGCCCGCAAGTCGCAGAAGACGCAGGAGATCAAGGAGATCAAGATGCGTCCGAACATCGACGACCACGACTATGACGTGAAGATGCGCGCGATGAACAAGTTCATCGGCGAAGGCGACAAGGTGAAGGTCACCCTGCGTTTCCGCGGCCGCGAACTGTCGCACCAGCAACTGGGGATGAACCTCTTGAAGCGCGTGCAGGAAGACATTGCCGAAGTGGCCAAGGTCGAAGCCTATCCGCGCATGGAAGGCCGCCAGATGCTGATGGTGATGGCGCCCAAGTAAGCGCTGCGAACCCCGGTTCGATTTTCAAGCAGGGCGCGCCGCAGGGTGCGCCCTGTTTCGTTTGGCCTTCGCCTCAGCCCTTCCACTCGCGGCGTGCTTCGGCCGCGCGCAGGACTTCATAGGCCAGTTGCAGCGCCTGGAACGCCTTGGCGGCATCCTCGTCGCCGGGGCGCAGGTCGGGGTGGACGGCCTTGGCCTTGGTTCGCCAGGCCTTCTTCACGGCATCGAAATCGGCGTCTGGTTCGAGTTCGAGCAGCTCGAGCGCGCGCAATTCATCGCGGCTGCGGCTGCCATCGCCGCTGGTCGCCCAGCCATAGTGCGCGGATTCGCTGTAGCCCGAATGGGTCTGGCGCTCGGCGTTTTCGCGGCTCGCGGCCTCTTCGGCATCGAGCCCGGCGAAATAGTCCCACCCGGCGTTGTATTCGGCCGCGTGGCGCTGGCAGAACATCCAGCGATCGGGGCTGTTGGGGCTTTTGGGAGCGGGGCAATTGCCCGGGTCGGTGCAGCCGTGGCGATCGCACAGGCGAATCTTCGCCGCTTCGCGCGCGCCTTCATAGCCGCGCCAGCGGGGAAAACCCCAGTCGTTGGATCCTCGTGCGCGGCTCATGCCCGGGCGATAGGCGCAAGCGCGGCGGGCACGCAAGTCCCGCCGCGAATTGCTGCCATCAGTCGATCGTGACCGTCACCGCGCGGCGGTTCTTGGCCCACGAGGCTTCATCCGAACCGAGCGCGACCGGGCGGTCCTTGCCATAGGTCACCGTGGCCAGCCGTGCGGCATCGACGCCCAGGCTGACCAGATAGTTCTTTGCGGCATTGGCACGGCGTTCGCCCAGCGCAAGGTTGTATTCGCGGGTGCCGCGTTCGTCGGCGTGGCCTTCGATCGTAGCGCGCTTGGCCGGATATTTGGCCAGCCAGACGGCCTGGGCCTGCAGCGCGGCCTGATCGGCGGCATCGATGTTCGACTTGTCGGTGTCGAAATAGACCGTGTCCTGGCCCATCAACTGGGCGGCGAAATCGGCCTGGCTGCCGGGCACCGGGCCTTGCGGCGCAGCGGGGGCGGCGGTTTCGGTCGAAACCTGTGCGCCCGGATCTGGCGGCAGCTGCTTGGGCGCCTTGGTGGCGCAGGCCGCAAGCGCGAGGCTGCCGGTCAGGATCATGGCGATGGTCTTGACGCTGGGGGTGGAACGCATGGGAATCTCCTTCATTCGGGATAGGGTCGGCCAAGCCGGGGCGGGCGTCAATGCCCTAAGGAGGGCCTGATCAGGGGCGCAGCGGCCCCCAGGCGGGGTCGGAACCGTCCACCGGGGTATCAAGCTTGCGCTCGTTGCGCCCGGTGAGATCGACCTGCCAGATCGCAGTCTTGCCGCTGGTGCCGCGCGTGGTGCGGAAGAACTGGATGACCCGGCCATTGGGCGCCCAGGTCGGGGCTTCATCCTGCCAGTTGTCGGTCAGGTAATGCATGGAACCGCCCGCAGGATCCATCACCGCGATGCGGAAATTGCCGGCGATGTGGGTAAAGGCGATCTGGTCGCCGCGCGGGCTCCATTCGGGCGTCGCCGCGCGGCCGCCGAAGAAACTGATGCGTTGCTGGTTCGATCCATCGGCGTTCATGACATAGACCTGCTGGCTGCCCGAACGGTCGCTTTCGAACACGATCCGGTTGCCATCGGGCGCAAAGCTGCCGCCAATGTCGATTCCGGGCGAATCGGTCAGCTTGACTGCGCTGCCGCCGGCAGAGGGCATCTTGTAGATGTCGGTGTTGCCGCCGATCGCCATCGAATAGAGGATCCACTTGCCATCGGGCGACCACCGCGGCGCGAACAGCGGATAGTTGGATTGCAGCAGCAGCCGCTGGCTGTTCGTCTCAAGGTTGTAGACGTAGATCCGCGGGCTGCCGTTGTAGTAGCTGAGATAGAGGATCGACTTGTAATCGGGCGAATAGCGCGGGGTCATCGCGGTGGCTTGCCCGGTGGTGAGATAGCGGTGGTTGGCCCCATCCGAATCCATGATCGCCAGGCGCTTCATCCGGTGGTCTTTGGGGCCGGTCTCGGCGATATAGGCGATGCGGCTGTCGAAGAACGGATTTTCGCCCGAAAGCCGGGCATAGACCATGTCGGCGCATTTGTGCGCGGCGCGGCGCCATTCGCCGGGCGCCACGGTCCAGCCGGCCTTGCCGAGCTGCTGGCCCAGCGCGACGTCATAGAGATAGCACCCCACCGTCACCTGCCCGCTGGTTTCGCCCCGGACATAACCCTGGACCAGCATGTCGGCCTTGCGCGCGCTCCAGCTGCCATAGTCGGGCGCCTGGACCTGTCCCAGCGCCGGGCGCGGCAGGCTGGCGGGGCCAGTCGGCTTGAACAGGCCGTTGTTCTGGAGATCGGCGGTAATCACCTGCGCCAGGGCAAAGCCAAGCTGCGCGGTCGATCCCGCGCTGGTCTGCGTTGCGACATCGGCATTGGTGGCAAAGGCGGGGATCGCGATGCCCAGGTTCTGCCAATCGCTATCGTCCGAAACGGTCACGTCGATCCCGGGGCCTTCGCTCGCGGCCGGGGCAGGCGCTGCGGGGGCGGCGGGCGCCGTGGTCTGGGCCAGGGCGGGGGCGGCCAGCACGGCAGACAGCAGGGCGGCAAGAACCGGTTTCATGGAGGCCATCCTCATTGCGAGAGTTTCTTGTCGAAGGTCGAAGTCACGGTCTGCCAATAGGGATAGAGATCGGGCGGCAGGATGAAGGGCTGGGCCAGTTTGATCGCCCGCGCCGCCTGTTCGAAGTGGCGGCGGGTTTGGGCGGCATTGGCCGGGGTCTGGCCGGTTTGGCTGACCATCGCCGGCTCCCCGATCAAGCGGCCGCTCTGGTCCAGTCGGAAGCGCACGATCGTGACCAGTTTCTCGGCATCGATCCCTTGCGGGGCAACCCAATGCGGCTTCAATTGGCGGAAGATCGCGGAGCGCAGCGCGCTTTGTTGCTGCGGGCCAAAGGCGGCGGCTGGCGGGCTGGCGGCCGGGCTTTTGCCGGCCGCGCCGGGCACGCCCTTGGCAAAGGCCTGGTCAAAGTTTGACGCCCCGGCCTTGGCCGGTGCTCTGGCGGCGGGCTGCGCTGCGGCGGTTTGCTTGGCGGCAGGTGCGGGTTTTGCGGCAGGCTTGGCGGGCACGGCCGGAGCCTTGGGGGCGATCGCCGGCTTCGGCGGCGCGGGTAGCGGCGGCGTTGGCTTGGCCGGTTCGGCCTTGACCTGCGGTTCGGGGCTGGGCGCGGGCTCGCCCAGTTCCGGCCCCCGGTCAGGCGCGGCTTCGGGCGCAGCAGTGGGCGCGGTCGCGGTGAGGCCTACCTCGTCGCTCAGCGTCACGGTCATCCGTTCGGGCGGGGGAAGCGGCGCGGCGGGCTTTTGCCAGACCAGCCAAGCGACCAGCGCCACGTGCGCGGCAATTGCCACGAACAGGCCGATGCGTTCCTCGCTGCGAAAGGCGGAAGGGCTCATGACCACGGGCTAGGGCGCGGTGACTGAACCGTTGGTGACCAGCGCGATCGAATTGAACCCCGCGTGGTTCAACTCGCCCATCACGCCCATTACGCGGCCATAGTCGAGCGCACGATCGGCGCGCAGGGTGACCTGCGGCGGCTTGCCATCGGCGCCCTTGGGCAGGGCGGCCAGGCGCTGGCCCAGCGCGGCGGGATCGACTTCGCCTTGGTCGATGTAGATCCGTCCGTCGGCGGTGATCGACAGATCGACCTGCTGGGGTTCCTGCTGCAGCGCATTGGCGTTGCTGTCGGGCAGCTGGACCGGAACGCCGGCGTTGAGCAGCGGCGCGGTGACCATGAAGATGATCAGCAGCACCAGCATCACGTCAACCAGCGGGGTCACGTTGATTTCGGCCATTGGCGCGCGGCCACGCCGCTTCCTGCCCTTGCCGGAAAGGCCCATCGCCATGTTACTGGGCCTCCAGCTCGCGGCTGAGCGACGCGTGGAAGCGGTCGGCAAAGCGTTGCAGGCGGGCTTCGAGCTGGTCCACCCGGTGCGAGAAGCGGTTGTAGGCGATCACGGCCGGGATCGCGGCAAACAGCCCGATCGCGGTGGCGAACAGGGCTTCGGAAATCCCCGGCGCAACCACCGCGAGTGAGGAATTTTGCTGCTGTCCGATCTGGAAGAAGCTGTTCATGATCCCCCAGACCGTGCCGAACAGCCCGACGAAGGGCGCCACCGCGCCAACCGTGGCAAGGAAGTTGAGCCGCTCGGCGAGACGTTCGCTTTCCTGGGCAACGGCGGTGTCCATCACTGCGGCGATGCGCTGGCGGGTGCCTTCGCGGTCCAGCTGGCGCCCGCCGGTGGAGCGGCGCCATTCGCCGATTCCGGCCGCGGCGACCCGGGCCGAGGGGATTGCCGACTTGGCATATTCGGCCTGGAAGGCGTCGATGTCGTCGGCCTTCCAGAATTCGCGCTCATAGGCATCGCAACGCTTGCGGATCGAGGCATGGCGCAGGCTGAAGGAGACCACAATCATCCACACCCAGACGCTGGCCAGCATCAGGCCGGCCATGACCACCTGCACGACCACGTCGGCATCGCGGAACAGTTTCACCGGGTTGAGATGGCTGGGCGCATCGGCGGCGGCGGCAAGCAGGGCAAGGGTGGTCATGGGGCTCTTTCGTCAAGGATCTGGGCAAAGGCGGTGCGCCAGGGGGCGGGCATCCGGCGGGGACGGCCATCGGGGGCCACGAAGCCGACGCGGAACCAGGCTTCGGACAGCAGCGTGCCGTCTTCGCGAAAGGCTTTCTGGTGCATCCGGCAACTGGCCGCGCCCAGTTCGGTACAGGCGGTTTCGATGTGCACGCCGTCATCAAGCCGAGCGGGCACAAGATAGCGGATCGACAGGTCGGCAACCGCAAAGGCCCCCTCGCCGCTTTCGTTGGCGGCGCGCTGGTCGATCCCCAGCAATCGCACGAAGTCCGACCGAGCACGCTCGAACCAGCGCAGGTAATTGGCGTGATACACCACCCCCGACAGGTCGGTATCCTCGAAATAGGCGCGCACCGCGAAACGGTGCAACTTGCCATCGATCAGGCCGGAAGGGGGGGCGGGGTAAGACGTCATGCCGCCCAAGGCTTTAGCCGGGGCGCGACTCGCAGGGCAAGCGCGTTGTCAGTCAGCCCGTGCCAGCATCGGGCCGAGCGGACGCCCGGCAAAGACATGGACGTGCAAGTGCGGCACTTCCTGGTGGCCGTGCTGGCCGATATTCGCGAGCAGGCGGTAGCCTGGCTCGACCAGCCCGGCCTCGCGCGCGACCGCGCCGACCGCGCGGACGAAGCCGGCGATTTCCTCGGCCGGGGCATGGGCCGAAAAGTCATCCCAGCTGACATAGGCGCCCTTGGGGATCACCAGCACGTGGAGCGGGGCCTGGGGGTTGATGTCGTGGAAGGCCAGCGCCCAGTCGTCCTCGTAGACCTTGTTGCACGGGATCTCGCCGCGCAGGATTCGGGCGAAGATGTTGCCCGGATCATAGGGCAGGCGCGGGTCGATCGGCATTACTGGCTCCGGCTGGCTTTTTCGGCGATCCCGCTCACGCCTTCGCGGCGGTCGAGTTCGGCGAGCACTTCGGCAAGGTCCACGCCCTTGGCATCAAGCAGGACCATCAGGTGAAAGATCGTGTCGGCGGCTTCGCCGATCAGTTCCTCGCGGCTGCCCGATAGCGCCGCGATCACGGTTTCGACCGCTTCCTCGCCCAGCTTGCGCGCGATCACGGGAACTCCGCGGGCGTGCAGCTTGGCCACCCAGCTGGTGGCCGGATCGGCATTGCGGCGCGCCGCGATCGTGGCGGCCAGGCGGGAGAGGGTGTCGGTGCCTTCCATAAGCCACGGCCATGCGGCGCGGCTGCGCCAAGGTCAAGCGGGGAGCGGGTCAGTCGCCCGGTTTGCGTCGCGCGGCATAGCGCCCGATCACCAGCCCGGCGAGGCCGATGCCCAGCAGGGTCAGGTCCGATGGTTCGGGAATCCGGGCGCTCGCTTGCGTCGCCGCTTGCGCCAGGGCCGGGGAGGCGGCGCCCAGCAGAATCGCGCCCAGCGCGCTGCGGAGGAAGGGGCTGTCCATGCCGCATGGACCTGCGCCCTGGCCGTGCCCGTGGCAACCGGGCTGATTGCAGCGGAGTCCCGGCGCGGGACTCTGGCGGCTTCAGCCGCGCGCGGGCAGCCCGGCGGCGCGCAGCGCGGCGTGGGCCTCGGCAATGGTGTGGGTGCCGAAATGGAAGATCGAGGCCGCCAGCACCGCGCTGGCATGGCCCTGGGTCACCCCGGCAACGAGGTGATCGAGCGTGCCGACCCCGCCGCTGGCAATCACCGGCACCGATACGGCATCGGCGATGGTGCGGGTCAGTTCCAGGTCATAGCCGGCTTGCGTGCCATCCCCGTCCATCGAGGTGACCAGCAGTTCGCCCGCGCCCAGCTCGGCCAGGCGGACTGCGTGTTCGACCGCGTCGATCCCGGTGGCCTTGCGCCCGCCATGGGTGAAGATTTCCCACTTGCCGCCCGAATTGCCGCCTGCCGTGCGGCGCGCATCGACCGAGGCGACCACGCACTGGCTGCCAAACTTCTCGGCGATTTCGGCGACCACTTCGGGGCGCGAGACGGCGGCGGAATTGACCGCGACCTTGTCGGCCCCCGCCAGCAGCAGCGCGCGCGCATCCTCTGCGCTGCGCACCCCGCCGCCCACGGTCAGCGGCATGAAGCAGACCTCGGCGGTGCGCTGGACGATCCCCAGCAGCGTACCGCGCGCCTCATGGCTGGCGGTAATGTCAAGGAAGCACAGCTCGTCGGCCCCGGCCAGGTCATAGGCCTGGGCCTGTTCGACCGGATCGCCCGCGTCCTTCAGGTCGACGAAGTTCACGCCCTTGACCACGCGGCCATTGGCAACGTCGAGGCACGGAATAACGCGGACGCGGACGGTCATGGTCCTTAGCTCCGGTTCGCCATGGCGATCGCGGCGGCAAGGTCGAGCCGCCCTTCATAGAGCGCGCGGCCGGTGATCACGCCCTCGATCCCGTCGCGGGCGTGGAGGGCGAGCACGTGGATATCGTCGAGGCCCTTGACCCCGCCGCTGGCGATCACCGGGATATCGACCTGCCGGGCGAGGTCCACCGTTGCGTCGATGTTGACGCCCTTGAGCAGCCCATCACGGCCGATGTCGGTGAACAGCAGGCTGGCAACGCCCGCATCTTCGAACCGGCGGGCGAGATCGACCACGGCAACGTCCGACACCTCGGCCCAGCCTTCGGTCGCGACCATGCCGTCCTTGGCATCGACAGCCACGACGATCCCGCCGGGGAAGGCCTTGGCCATGTCGCGAACGAATTCGGGATCCTTGAGCGCGGCCGAGCCCATCACGACCCGGCTGACGCCAAGGTCAAACCAGCCTTCCACCGCCTCGCGCGTGCGAATGCCGCCGCCAAGCTGGACGTGGCCGCCGAAGGCTTCAAGGATGCTCTCCACGGCGGCGCGGTTTTCCGCGCGCCCGGCGAACGAGCCATCAAGATCGACCACGTGAAGGTATTGCGATCCCGCCTCGGCAAACAGCATGGCCTGGGCGGCGGGATTGTCGCCATAGACGGTGGCGCGGGCCATATCGCCTTCGGCCAGGCGCACAACCTGGCCGCCCTTAAGATCGATGGCGGGAAAAACGATCATCTTACGGTTTCCAGTCGAGGAAGCGGGCCAGCAGGGCAAGGCCGTAGGCCTGGCTCTTTTCGGGATGGAACTGCACGCCCACGATATTGCCTTGTGCGACCGCGGCAACCAGCCCGCCGCCATGGTCGGTCATCGCCGCCACGTGATGGCCGTCTTCAGGGACGAAGTGATAGGAGTGGAGGAAATAGGCCTCTCCCGGCTCGATCAGGGGGGCGTGCGGGGCGGGGATCACATCGTTCCAGCCCATGTGCGGCACCTTGATCGCCGGGTCTGTGCGTTCGATCTTGCGGACTTCGCCGGGGATCCAGCCGAGCCCTTCGGTCACCCCGTGTTCGACCCCGCGCGAGGCGAGC
>JAYSCF010000044.1:0-11526 GCA_041915005.1 Novosphingobium sp. | reverse complement strand
AGAGGCGCTTCAGCTTGCCCGCTTCCTTGTCATAGGCCAGCGTCTTGCCCCGGCGCGAAGTCATCGCACAGTGCACGGTGATGCGTTCCTGCCCATGGGCCGCGCGGGCCTTGGCAAAACCGGCCACCACCGATTCCTCCGAGGTGATGTCGACATGGCAGAACAGCCCGCCGATCGCCTTGGCGACTTCCTCGCCCTTCTCGTCGTTGACGTCGAAGATCGCGACCTTGATCCCGGCGCCGGCCAGGGCCTCGGCCGTGGCCTTGCCCAGCCCCGATGCGCCGCCGGTCACAACCGCCGCCGTGGTGGAATCGAATTTCATGGCATCTCTCTCCCGCACGATTTAATCGCACACTTAATATCGCACCATTGACCTTGGGCAAGGGCCATTCCAGCATGGCGGCCCGGCCATGGCGCCGGAAGGGGGAGAAGCCTGCACATGAGCTACGAAGTCGACGTCTTCTGGTCGTTCCGTTCGCCCTATTCCTATCTGCTGGTCCCGCGCCTGATCGAGCTGGAGCGCGATTGGGATGCACGGGTCCGGGTCCGCCCGGTGCTGCCGATCGCGGTGCGCCAGCCCGATTTCTTTGCCAATGCCGATCCCTTGTGGACCACCTACCTGATGCGCGATTGCGTGCGCAGCGCCGAATTTGCCGGGATGACCCTGCGCTGGCCGCGCCCCGATCCGGTGGTGATGGACTATGCCACCCGCACCTATCCCAAGGAGCAGCCGTACATCCACCGCCTGACCCGGCTGGGCCAGCTCGCCGCCGAACGCGGGCACGGCCTGCCGCTGCTGCGCGCGGTCAGCCACCTGATCTGGTCGGGCGAAACCGACGGCTGGCACGAAGGCGATCACCTGGCCCGCGCCGTGGCCAGCGCCGGGCTGGACCTGACCGAAATGGACGCGGTGGTCACCGCCGAGGCGGAGCGGCTCGATGCCGCGATCAAGGCCAACGAGACCGATCAGCGCGCCGGGGGGCATTACGGCGTGCCGCTGATGGTCCATGCGGGCGAACCGTTCTTCGGGCAGGACCGTTATGACCAGCTGCTCTGGCGCCTGCAGAAAAACGGCATGGGGCGGCGTTCCTAGGCGGCCCTACCCTCGATCCGCAGGCTCAACTCCGCCGTTTCGGCGCACGGGTAAAGGCCCAGCCATCGGGCATGGCGCGGGCAACAAGGCCGCCGATCGAGGCCGGCTGGCGCGCCAGCAGCGTATCGAACAGCCGCGCCACGGCCGAGCCGCGCGGGGCTTCGCCATCCAGTTCGGTCACGATCCGCGCCAGCACCCGCAGCGCCACCGCGCGCGGGGCCTGCGGGCGGTAGGTCAGCCCCATCGGTCCCTTTTCCACCTGTTCGGCCCATTCGCGCGCCGCCGCCCAATCGAGCGCGGCGTCGGCATCGGCCAGATGGGCCGCGCTCTGCGCCAGCGCGGGAACATCCAGCCAATCCGCCGTGCGCAGCGCCTTGCGCAGCCGCACCCGGTCAAACCGGTCGTTCGCGTTGGACGGATCATCGACCGCGGCCAGCCCGGCGGAGTCCACCACCCCGGCCAGGTCGGCCCGGCGCCAGCCCAGCAGCGGGCGCAGCAGCGGCAGGCGCGTGCCCGGCACCAGCCCGCGGGCGCGCACCCCGGCCAGCCCCGCCACCCCGCTCGCGCGGTTGAGCCGCAGCAACAACGTTTCGGCCTGATCATCGGCGTGATGGGCCGTGGCCAGGGCGGTCACCCCTTCGCGCTCCATGCACCCGGCCAGTGCCGCATAGCGTGCGCCGCGCGCCTCTGACTGAAGATTGCCGGGCGCCACTGTCACATCGAGGATCGCATGCGGCACGCCAAGCCCGACGCAGACCCGCGCGACCATGGCCGCTTCCGCCGCACTTTCGGCGCGCAGCCCGTGATCGACCGTGGCGGCAGCGATCCGGCCCGGCATGGCCGCCTGGGCCAGCACCAGCAAAGCGAGGCTATCCGGCCCGCCCGATACGGCCAGCCCCAGCCGCCCCTCGCCAGGCCACAGGGCGGCAAGGTCAGCGGTGAAACGCGCGGTCAGTTCGCCTGACGGCATCCCGTCAATTGCACTTCACCCCGGCGTGGAGCTTGTCATACTGGCTCTTGAGACGGCCAGCGGCATCGGCGGCATAGTCGCTGTTGAACTGCGACAGCGCAACGCATGCGCGGTTGGTATCCTTGAGCTGGCGCATCGCCTCGGCCAGGTTGAGCAGGCTGTCCGAAGCGCGATCGCCCTTCTTGTCGGCCTGGTAGTTCTGGAGGAACCAGCTGGCCGCCTCGCGCGCATTGCCATCGTCAAGATAGGCCCGGCCCAGCAGGTTGCGGGCATAGCTGGTGCGCTTGTGCTTGGGATATTTCTGCAGGAACAGCTTCAGCTGCTGCTGCGCCTCGGGATAGAATTTGGCATCGTAAAGCCGGTAGCCATAGGAATAGTCATCCTCGCCGGCATCGGCGCTCTTGGGCTTTTCGATCTTCTGGACCGCGGCCACGCGCTGGGCCGAAGGGCCGCTGGCAGCCGGCTTGGGCGCAGCGGCGGCAGGCTTGGATGCAGCCGGGGTTGCGGCGGCAAGCTTGACCGGTGCGGGCGCGCTGGCGGCGGGCAGGCTGGCGGCAGGGAGGCTGGCAGCGGGCGCCGCTGCAGCTTCGCCGGTCGCCGCCGGGGCGGCCTGGGGCTCGAGCGCGGCGATGCGGGCTTCCAGCTTGGCCAGCTTGTTGGCGCCTTCTTCCTGCTGGGCGGTGAGCCGCTGGACCTGGGTTTCAAGCGCGTCCATCCGGGTCAGCAGATCGGTTACCGGGGTGCTGGCCGGGGTGCCGGTCGGGGTCGTTACCGCGGTGGCGGGCTGAACCTGCGGGGCAAAATACTTGCCGTCGCCACCGGGGAAGACCTGCCGCTGCAACGCCGTGACTTCGCTTTCCAGCTTGCGCAGACGGGCGTCGGTCACCTTGTCGGGCACGGTCTGCGCCAGGGCGGGCGAAGCCAGTGCCAGCACCAGGGTAACGAGGATCGGGCGGCGGGCCCGGGTAAACTTGATCATCATCGCTCAGTCCGTTTTCTGTCCTGAAGCCGGCGGCCGGGCCGATCTCCATGCGAAAACCGGCGACACTGCGGGCAAACACTTGCTTAGACGCGCGAATGTCGCGCTGTCGAGGTGTGAGGGCGGCTTATGCGCAGCCTAGGTCGCCGCGGGGGCCGGAACCGGCGCAGCCGCAGCCGGCGCGGTCGTTGCGGGCGCAGATACGGGCACGGGCGCCGCCGTATCGGCTGATCCAGCCGCCGCGCCGCGCCGGGGCGCAGGCGCACGCTGCGCCGGCCCGCGCGAAACCGCCGGAGCCGGAGCCACCACGCTGCCACCTGCCGGCATGGCGCCGGGCGCGGCAGCCGGGGCGCCGCGCGCCAGCAGCGCAGCAGCGCTAACCGGCACGGCGCGCATGGTCATCTGCTTGTCGGCCAGCGCGGGCACCGGCTGGCCGCCGATGGTGATCGCCAGCGCATCGGGCCGCGCCGTATCCAGCCGGACATCGGCCGGGGCAGCCGGCACGGTAAAGCTCTCGCCCAGCACCAGTTCCTTTTGCAGCAACTGGGTACCATCGGCGGAGTAGAACTTGACCCAGACCTTGTCCTGGCTGGCGGTGAACACCACCGGCCCGCCACTGGGCACCGGGGCGGGCGCGGCGGCAACCGGGCGCGGGGCCGGAGCCGGGGTTGCCTGCGGCAGGATCGAGGGCAGTTCGCCCGCGGGCGCGAAATACCCGCGCCACAGCAGGAAGCAGCCGATCAGCACCGCCAGCGCGCCGAGGCCGGCAAGCCAGGCAAACCGGGGGCCGGGAACGCGCGCCGGATCGCCCGGTTCGAACCCCGGCATGGTCCGCGTGCCGTGATCGGGTTCGTGCGCGGCCAGTTCGGCGCGCACGCCGTCGGCGATCAGCTTGTCATCAAGCCCCACCGCCTTGGCATAGGACCGGCTGAACCCGACCGCATAGGTCCGCGCGGGCAGGGCCGCGAAATCCCCCGCCTCGATCGCGGCAAGATGGCGCTCGGGAATACGGGTCTGCGCCGACAGGGCGGCGAGGCTCAGCCCCGCAGCCTCGCGCCTGCGCGCAAGCTTTTGCCCAACACTTTCAAGGGGAAGCTCCTGCTCCCCGGTTTCATCATGCGACATCGCGACCTAGTCCATCAGCCTCTCGAGCGGCCTTTCTGCGGAACTTCACCTATAATGCGGCGAAGTCAACGGGGCATGACGTCAGCGCGGCATCGCGCACGGCAAAATGCCCGCAAAACGTGACGGACAGGGCCGGCCACCTAGTCGCCGCCTAGTCGCAGTCGATCCCGCGCTGCTGCGCCCAATCGGTCAGCGCCGCGCGCAGGCTGGGCGGCGGGGCCAGCAGCCAGCCGTTCATCGCCGCGCCGATTTCTTCGAGATCGACCTTGCGCACCAGTTCCTTGATCGGCCCGACCGCAGCCGGGGTGATCGACAGCCGGTGGATCCCGATCCCGAGCAGGGCCAGCGCCTCGAGCCGGCGGCCGCCCATTTCACCGCAGACCGTGACATCGACATCGTGGCCCGCCACCGCCTGCTGGACCCGGCGCAAGAACCGCAGGATCGCGGGAGACAGCCAGTCATACCGCTCCGCCAGCTTGGGGTTGGAGCGATCCGCCGCGAACAGGAACTGGGTGAGATCGTTGGTCCCGATCGACAGGAACGACAGCCGCGGCGCGATCACGTCAAGCTGTTCGGCCAGCGCCGGCACTTCGAGCATCGCGCCATAGCGGATCGCCTCGGGCAGCGTCTTCTTCTGGCCCTTGAGGAACTGCAGCTGGCTTTCGAACACGGCGCGCGCGGCTTCGAATTCCCACGGTTCGGAAACCATCGGGAACATCACGTTGAGCGTGCGCCCGGCAGCGGCTTCGAGCATGGCCCGGGCCTGGACCTTGAGCAGCCCGTCGCGTTCCAGCGCGACGCGCAGCGCGCGCCAGCCCATCGCCGGGTTTTCTTCCTGCTCGCCTTCGTTGTGGCGCAGATAGGGCAGCACCTTGTCCCCGCCGATATCGATGGTGCGGAACACCACCGGCTTGTCGCCCGCGGCATCGAGCACGTCGCGGTAGAGCCGGGTCTGGCGTTCGCGCGCGGGCAGGGTGGCCGACACGAGGAACTGGAATTCGGTGCGGAACAGCCCCACCCCGTCCGCCCCGGTGAGCGACAGGTTGGGCATGTCATCGCGCAGCCCCGCGTTCATCAGCACCTTGATCCGGGTGCCATCGCGGGTGAAGGGTTCCACTTCGCGCAGCGCGGCATAGGCGGCCTGGCGTTCCTTGTTGCGCACGAACCGCGCCTCGAAGGCTTCGGCCATGGCCGGCAGCGGGCGCACCGTGACCGTGCCCTGATCACCATCGAGCAGCAGCGGATCACCTTCGCGCACCGCCCCGCGCAAGGACCGCACCCGCCCCAGCACCGGGATTCCCATGGCCCGCGCCACGATCACCACGTGGGCGGTAAGCGAGCCTTCCTCGAGCACCACGCCCTTCAGGCGGCGCTTGTCATATTCCAGCAGTTCGGCCGGGCCGAGGTTGCGCGCAATCAGGATCGAATCCTGCCGCAGCCCCATGCTGGCCGCCGTGCCCATCTGGCCCGACACGATCCGCAGCAGGCGGTTGGAGAGATCCTCCAGATCGTGCATCCGGTCGGCCAGCAGCGGATCGTCGATCTGGCGCATCCGCATCCGGGTGCGCTGCTGGACCCGCTCGATCGCGGCCTCGGCGGTCAGGCCGCTGTCGATCGCCTCGATGATCCGGCGGCTCCAGCCTTCGTCATAGGCGAACATCTTGTAGGTTTCGAGCACCTCCTCGTGCTCGCCCCCGACGCCGAATTCGGCCTGGGCGGCCATCTTCTCGATCTGCTCGCGCATCTTGTCGAAGGCGAGGTAGACGCGCTGCAATTCGGCATCGCGGTCCTCGGCCATGACATGTTCGATGGTGATGCGCGGCTGGTGGAACACCGCCGCGCCCGCCGCCAGCCCCTTGACCAGCGACAGCCCGGGCAGGCGCTGCGGCCCGCTCATCTGCGGCGAAAGCCCGGCCGCAGCCTCTTCATCGACCAGATCGGCGTTGGCGATCAGTTCCGAAAGCACCATGGCCACGGTCTGCAGCGCCTCGATCTCGACCTCTTCGTAGCGGCGCGGATCGACATGCTGGACGCACAGCACGCCCACCGCGCGTTCGCGCCGCACGATCGGCACCCCGGCAAAGGAGTGGAACTTGTCTTCGCCGGTTTCGGGGCGATAGGAAAAGTCCGGGTGGGCGGTCGCCTCGGCAAGGTTGAGCGTTTCGGTATTGCCCGCGATCGTTCCGACCAGCCCTTCGCCGATCGCCATGCGGGTGACGTGGACAGCCTCCTGCGCCAGCCCCTTGGTGGCGAACAGTTCGAGCATCCCTTCGCGCAGCAGGTAGATCGAGCACACTTCGCTATCGAGGCTGGCCCCGATCACGTCGACCACCGTGTTGAGCTTGGCCTGCGCATGACTGCGCGACGCCATCACTTCGTGCAGGCGGGTCAGGATCGTGCGGGCTGCAGAAACGGCGCTGGTGACGGTCATGAAGGTCAAGCTAGCCCAAAGCGATGGCCTTGGGAACGCGCGAGGCCAGCGGTGAATTCGTTTTTATGGCTGGGCCCGGCCGATTGCCGGCCGGGCCAGGCCGGAATGTCCCTTAGTGGTGGGACAATTCCTCCTTGATCCTGAGCTTTCGGCGCTTGAGCGACTGGATCATCGCAAGGTCAGGCAAAGGGCGGCTCATCTCTTGCTGGATCTGCCGTTCGATCCCGGCGTGCTTGAGCTGCAAAGCGCTGACATGCGACTGTTCCATCAGGGATTCTCCTTATCCTAGCCCCCAAGGCTGCAAGGATCCGCCGGTGCCCTCGACTCGGTGTCCGACGGGTCGCTCACGATTGTCATGGAAGCATATTAAGCCTATCTTGCGAAGGTCCTGAGTGCAGTGATGCGGCGGAACGATTTTCCGGCGCGGCCAGCAGGCGGTGGGAGGCCGCGCGTGAATGAAGATGAAATGCGCAAGCGTCTGGAAGTGCTCAAGATCGAGCACCGCGACCTTGACGCCGCGATCGATGCGCTGACCGGGGCAGGAGCCGCCGACCAGTTGCAGATCGCGCGGCTCAAGAAGCGCAAGCTCAAGCTCAAGGACCAGATCTCGCAGATCGAGGACTATCTGATTCCCGATATTATCGCCTGAGCGCGGTTCGCGCGGGCGGGCGCGGCAGGCCGCCCTTGTCCCCCTTCGGGACAGCTCCAAAATGGTGTGTGAAACTTCCGCCTAAACCATTGGCAGAGCAGCCAAGGCGTGCAAATCGCTTGGCCCATGTCCGCGCCGGCAAACATCAATCCGAGGATCATCGAAGGCCTCTACTGCGAAGCGCTCGTCCTCTCGGACGAAGTGCGCTCGGCCTTCACCCTGTCGGGCCGGCTCGATGCGGCCGGCGATGCCGAGGATGCGGCCCATGTCGCGCTGTCGTGCGAGGCGCTGCGCACCACCACGCGGATGATGCACGCGGTGGCCTGGCTGCTCAATCACCGGGCCTTCTTCAACGGCGAACTGAGCGAATTCCAGCTGCGCCGCCACGGCCGGCTGGCCGATTTTCCCGAAAGCGAACCGGCGCGCCTCGCGCTGATCGATCCGCAGACCCGCGCCCTGATCCAGACGACTGAGCGGTTCCATGCCCGGCTCAAGCGGATCGACAACGGCTGGCGCACCCGCGATCTGGCCGCCCCCGGCGCGGTGGCCCGCCTGCGCGACCGGATCGCCGCCCTGCCGCCGCGCGTTTAGAGCCTGCCCCGTCAGACGGACGCAGGGCATTCCCGGACAAGATTCTAGACCGCCAGCAGCGCCCGCCGCCAGTCGGCGCGGCGCGCCGCGATATCGGCATGGGCCGGCGCGAACCGGCGCACCCCGCCGCGCATCGCGGCGGCGGCATCACCCAATGACGCGAACAGGCCCGCCCCAACCCCGGCCAGCATCGCCGCGCCCAGCGCGGTCGTTTCCACGAAATCGGGCCGCTCGACCGTGATGCCCAGAACATCGGCCAGATCCTGCGCCATCCAGTCGTTGGCGCTCATCCCGCCATCGATCCTGAGCTGGGTCCAGGCTGCGCCATCGGCGGCAAAGGCATGGGCCAGATCGGCGGTCTGCATCGCCATCGCTTCCAGCGCGGCGCGGGCGATGTGGGCGCGGGTCGTGGCAAAGCTCATGCCGGTGATCACCCCGCGCGCCGCCGGGTTCCAGTGCGGCGCGCCCAATCCCGACAAGGCCGGCACGATCACCACCCCGCCGCTGTCGGGCACCGAACGCGCCAGCGCCTCGGTCTCTCCGGCGCTGGTAATCAGGCCGAGGCTGTCGCGCAGCCATTTGACCAGGCTGCCCGCCACGAACACCGAACCTTCCAGCGCATAGGTCCGCGTGCCGCCCAGTTGGCACAGCACCGTGCCGAGCAGGCGGTTGCCCGAGCGCGGAACAACACTGCCCATGTTGGCCAGCACAAAGGCCCCGGTACCGAAGGTCGCCTTGGTCGCGCCGGGCACCAGGCAGCCCTGCCCGATCGTCGCGCTCTGCTGGTCGCCGGCCAGCCCGGTGATCGGGATCGCCCGGCCGAGCAGATCGGGCACGGTCGCGCCGAACGGCCCGGCGTTGTCGGTCACTTCGCCCAGCGCGGCGCGCGGCACGCCGAACAAATCGCACAGCCCCTCATCCCAGCGCGCGCCGGCCAGCGGCAGCAGTAGCGTGCGGCTGGCATTGCTGGCGTCGGTCAGGTGTGCGCCGCCGGTCAGCTTGAACACCAGCCAGTCCTCGACCGTGCCCAGCGCCAGCCGGCCCGCCGCAGCGGCTTCGGCCACGGCCGGCACGTGATCGATCAGCCAGCGCATCTTGGTGGCGGAGAAATAGGGATCGAGCAGCAGCCCGGTCGCGGCCTGGACCACCGGTTCCTGCCCGGCGTTCTTGAGCGCGGCGCAGGCCTCTGCCGTACGGCGGTCCTGCCAGACCAGCGCATGGTGCAGCGGCTGGCCGCCCTCCCGGTCCCAGGCAACCACGGTTTCGCGCTGGTTGGTGATGCCGATGCAGGCGATGCGGTCTGCCCCGCCGACTTCGGCCACCACCTGGCGCGCGCAGGCCAGCGTGGCCGACCAGATTTCGGCCGCATCATGCTCCACCCAGCCGGGCGCGGGGTAATGCTGGGTCAGTTCGCGCTGGGCCACGCCGCGCAGGGCGCCATCGGGTGCAAAGGCCATCGCCCGGGTCGAGGTCGTCCCCGCATCAAGCACCAGGATCAGATCGCCGTCACGGCTCATGCAGGTTCTCTCCTCTGCGGCGAAGGCTAGCGCCCCGATCGGGTCTTGGCGAGGGGGACCAGAGGGGCCATATGTCTTGATGATGAGCATTCCGCCCGAACCCTGGCCAACCGGCCTTGCCGAAACCTGCGAACCGCTGGTCCGCCGGGTGCTGGCCCCCAATGCCTCGCACTATACCTATACCGGCACCCAGACCTATCTGGTCGGCGCGGGCGGCGATGTTGCGGTGATCGATCCCGGCCCGGCCGATACCGGCGCGCCGGGTCATGCCGACACCAACGGCGCGGGCCATGTCGAGGCGATCCTTGAAGCGGTTGGCACGGCGCGGATCGCGGCGATCCTGTGCACCCACACCCACCGCGACCATTCCCCCGCCGCAGCCCGGCTCAAGGCGCTGACCGGCGCGCCGATCATCGGCTGCGCACCGCTGGCGATGGACGATGACGGCCCGCGCGCCGATGCCGCCTTCGATCCCGACTATGCCCCCGACCGGGTGCTGGCCGATGGCGAACGGCTGAGCGGCGATGGCTGGACGATCGAGGCGGTGGCCACGCCAGGCCACACCAGCAACCACCTGTGCTATGCCCTGGTGGAAAGCGGCGCGCTGTTCACCGGCGATCACGTGATGGCCTGGTCGACCAGTGTGGTGTCCCCGCCCGATGGCGACATGAGCGCCTATATGGCCAGCCTGCAAAAGCTCTACGAACGCGAACAGGACACGCGCTATTACCCGGCCCACGGCCCGGCAGTCGACAAGCCGCGCCAGCTGGTGCGCGGCATGCTGGGCCACCGCCGCCAGCGCGAGGCGCAGATCCTGCGCCTGCTGGGCGAAGCGCCGCAGCGCGTGGCCGACATGGTTCCCGCGATGTACAAGGGGCTTGATCCGCGGCTGACCGGGGCGGCGGGGCGGTCGGTGCTCGCGCACCTGATCGATCTGGAAAACCAGCGCCGCGTAACCTGCGACGAGCACGACACATGGGCGCTCGCCTCGTAACCCGCCCGGCGCTGAGCCCGGCCGCGCTGCTCGGCGCGGGCGCGCTGGCCGTGATCGCCTGGGCGCTGTGGCAGGCCTATCAGCCCCGCCCGCTCGGCGATCCAATCGCCACCAGCCTGCTGGCCTTCGAAAAGCAGGACCGGCTGACCGTATTCTCGGCCCAGCTCGCCCCCGTGGTCAGTTCCGATGACGTGCGCGGCTTCGGAATGCTCAAGAGCCGGCAGGTTGCGGTGATCCCGGCACGGGTCGATTACATGCTCGACCTTTCCAGTGTCGATGCAAGGCGGATGCAGTGGGATGCAAAGACCCATCGGATGGCCGTGACCCTGCCGCCGCTGCAACTGTCCAGGCCCAACCTCGATGAAGCCCGCGCCCAGTATCTGCGCGAAGGCGTATGGATCGGGCGCGAGGCGCAGGACAAGCTCACCCGCGACAACACCCTGCTGGCCGAGCAACAAGCCGCCCAGCAAGCGCAGAACCCGGCGTTGCTCGATCTCGCCAGGAACGCGGCGAAGGACGCGGTGCGCCAGAACCTCGAAATTCCGCTGCGGGTGGCGGGCTACGGCGATGTCAGCGTGACCGTGCGGTTTGAGGGCGAAGCCGCGCCGCCGCGCTAATCTTGCGCCGCGCCCCTTGCCCGCGCCGAATCGTCCCCATATTGGCAAGACGATCAAGCCAGAGGAACCGCCGATGACCGCCCAGCCCACTAGCCTTGCCGGGATCGACCTGCGCGCCGAAATCGAACGGCTGCGCAAGGAAAAGAACGCGGTCATCCTCGCGCACTATTACCAGTCGGCCGAGATCCAGGATCTCGCCGACTATATCGGCGACAGCCTGGAACTGTCGAAGAAGGCCGCCGCCACCGATGCCGACGTGATCGTGTTCTGCGGGGTCAAATTCATGGCCGAAACCGCGAAGATCCTGGCGCCTGAAAAGATCGTGGTGCTGCCCGATCTCAACGCCGGGTGTAGCCTTGAAGACGCCTGCCCGCCTGAAAAGTTCAAGGCTTTCCGCGAGGCGCACCCCGATCACATGGCGCTGACCTACATCAACTGTTCAACCGAGGTGAAGGCGCTGTCCGACGTGATCGTGACCAGCTCCAGCGCCGAGACGATCCTCGCCCAGATCCCGCCCGAGCAGAAGATCATCTTCGGCCCCGACCGGCACCTTGGCGGCT
>JAYSCF010000043.1:0-11546 GCA_041915005.1 Novosphingobium sp. | reverse complement strand
TCAGTTCGCAATTGCCGCCGCGTTCTGCCGCCTAGTCAACGATCACCGAACCCGGCTTCATCAGGGCGACCATGTCCGCCGTCCACAGCACCGGGGCATCGCGGCCCGGGATCAGCGCGGTGGAAATGACGATATCGATCGAGGGGGCCAGTTCACGAAACTTCTTGAGCTGGGCTTCGCGGAATTCGGGGCTGGACGGGGCGGCATAGCCGCCGGTCGCGGCGCCATCCTGCTGTTCCTCGGCAAAGTCGAGGTAGACGAATTCGGCGCCCATCGAATTGATCTGTTCGGCCACTTCGGGCCGCACGTCGAAGGCGAGGGTAACCGCGCCGAGCGAGGTTGCCGCGCCGATCGCGGCAAGGCCCGCCACCCCGGCGCCGATCACCAGCACGCGGGCCGGGGGCACCTTGCCCGCGGCCGTCACCTGGCCGGTGAAGAACCGCCCGAAATTGGCGCCCGCTTCGATCACCGCGCGGTACCCGGCGATGTTGGCCATCGAGGACAGCGCGTCCATTTTTTGCGCGCGGCTGATGCGGGGGACCATGTCCATCGCGATGACATTGGCGCCGGTTGCCTTGGCGGCTTCCAGTTCTGGCCCGCGCTGGCCCGGATAGAAGAACGAGATGAGCGTCTTGCCCGGCCCCAGTAGCGCCACCTCGGCCGGTTCGGGCGGGCGGACCTTGGCGATCACGTCGGCCCCGGCCCACAGCGCGGCGGCGCTGGGCACGACCTCCACCCCGGCGGCGCGGTAGGCTTCGTCCGAAAAGCCGGCGAGGCTGCCCGCACCGCTTTCGATCAGGCAGGCATGGCCCAGTTTCTGGAGTTGCAAAGCAGAGTCTGGCGTCAGCGCAACGCGCGCTTCCCCGCCCAGGATTTCCTTTGGTGCACCGACCTTCACGCCTGCCCCCTTGTGCCCGGATCCCGCGCAACGCGGGATCGACCAGCCGCTTCTGCGACCAAGGTTCAAAGGGATAGCGCCAAGCCCCTGCCGCGCAAGGCGCAAGTTTGCCCTAGGGCTGTGATTGATCGAGCGGGGCGAGGCGGCCCAGCGCGCCATTGGCCCAGCCGAGGATGTCCTCGCCCCCGGTCGAGCGCAGGTCATAGACTTCGCCGATCAGCAGATCGTGGGTGCCGTAGGACAGGCTTTGCCGGATGTCGCAGAAGATGTTCGCGGGCGAGCCTTCGATATACCAGACCTGCCCGTTGCGGCTCCAGTCGGGCTGGGTAAAGCGCAGGCTGCGCGCCTCGGCCCGGGCAAAGGGGATCATGTGCGCCTGGCGGGCGGAATCGAGCAGGTTGATGCAGAAGCGCCCGGTCTGCATGATCTTGGCATGGCTTGGCCCCGAGCGGTTGACCGCAATCGCCATCGCGCACGGTTCGAGCGACACCGGCATGATCGCCGACATCGCCAGCCCCACCGGATCGCCGGTTTCGGGATCGAAGCTGGTGACGATCCCGACCGGCGCGGGCAGGAAGCGCAGCACGCGCTTCAGCCGGGCATCGAGCGATGCGGTATCGGGGCTATTGGGCTCGGTGCTCAAGGCGGAGGCGCTCCAGAATTAGTCAATTAAATTTACAATGCCGTGGGCGGCGGACGATTTCAATGCCCAAGGTGCGACCGCTCACAGCCGGTCGCTGATTATGCCTTGCCCGAGCAAGCGTTCAAGCGCGGTCTGATCGAGGCCGAGGTCGGCCGCCAGCACGGCGCGGGTATCCTGGGCCGAGCGCGGCGGGGCGTGGCGATAGGTGGCCGGGGTTTTTGAAAACTGCGCCGGAAAGCCAAGGAAGCGAACCGGCGTGCCGTCTTCGCGGGCAATCTCGCGGACCAGCCCGCGCGCCATGACCTGCGGATGGCCCAGCGCCTCGGGGATGGTGTTGACCTTGCCGCCGGGCAGCTTGGCCCGGTCCATTGCGCCCAGCAGATCGTCAGAGGGCCAGCGCGCGATCACCGGCGATAGTGCGCCAAGCAGCGCGGCGCGGTTGGCGGCGCGGCTGGCGCTGTCGGCAAAGCGGGGATCGCCCGCAAGGTCATCCAGCCCGAGCACCGCGCAGAAATCGCGAAACTGCCGGTCATTGCCCAGCGCGACGAGGATTTCGCCATCGGCGCAGGCAAAGTCCTGATAGGGCACCATCGATGGGTGCTGGTTGCCCATGCGGTGCGGCTCTGGCCCGCCATTGAGCCAGCTGGAGGCCTGGTTGGCGAGCAGCGCGACCTGCGCGTCGAGCAGCGCAAGGTCAATGTGCTGGCCCTCGCCGGTGCGGCTGCGGTGGTTGAGCGCGGCCAGGATCGCGATCGTGGCATAGAGCCCGGTCGAGAGGTCGCTGGTCGGGATCCCGACCTTGGTCGGCGGGCCATCGGCATCGCCCGTCACGCTCATCAGCCCGCTCATCCCCTGGATCAGGAAGTCATAGCCGCCGCGGTCCTTGTCGGGGCCGGTCTGGCCGAACCCGGTGATCGAGCAATAGATCAGGTCGGGCTTGACCGCGCTGAGCGCGGCATAGTCGAGCCCATATTTGGCGAGCCCGCCGACCCGGAAATTCTCGATCACCACGTCGGCCTCGGCGGCCAGCGCGCGGATCAGCTCTGCGCCCTCGGGCTGGGAGAGATCGACCCCGATCGACCGCTTGTTGCGATTGGCGCAGAGGTAATAGGCGGAATCGCGCGAGCCATCGGGCAGGAACGGCGGGCCCCAGCGGCGGGTGTCATCGCCTTGCCCCGGCTGTTCGACCTTGGTCACCTCCGCGCCAAGATCGCCCAGCATCTGCGCGCACCACGGCCCGGCCAGCACGCGCGAGAGATCCAGCACGCGAATTCCCGCGAGCGGGCCGGTGGGGGCAGAGAGGGGATCGGTCATCAGGCGCCTGCAATGCAATGGAGCCACGCTGCTATGCGCTGGGCGGATTGTCGCCAAGTGCTTTCTGGCCGGACGGGCGGGCTGGCTTAGTGCGCCCGGGCGGACCCCAGCAGATCGACGCCGAATTTGATCGCATAGATCGCGATCCAGGTGCCGACGCTGTCGCCGATGAAGGTGGCCAGCTGTGTGCGCAGTCCCAGATTTTCGATTCCGACCAGCGCCAGCGACAGATTGTAGGCCAGCGCACTTCCCAGCGAGCAGCCGATCGACAGGCCGAGCAGGTGGCGGGGGGTGAGGTTGCTCAGGCTTGGTTTCAAACCGCTGAACGCTGCAACCGCTGCGGTGCCGAGCGGGCCGCCCAAGGCCAGGAAGGCCGAGACCACGATCCTGTCAGGCCAGGCAAGGTGCAAATCGACGCACGCCAGCGCGGCCAGGAACAGCGCCGGGATGATCCAGAAGTCGACGAGCAGGAACCCGAGCAACCGCACAACCGCGGGCAGGAATAACAGCGATGCGACACCGCCCACGACCTCCTGATCGATCAGCGCTTCGGAGACATGATACAGTGCCACATAAAGCGCCGAGAGCAGGAGTGCGGGGATCACCCGCCCAACCAGCCACGAGCCGCTCAGAAGGTGCCGAGCCATTGATCGACCTGCGCGAAATGGGCTGCCCAATCGGGCGCGCGGAATGTGGGCATGGCGGCGATCTGGCGCGCGCGTTCGGGGCAGTCGCCGGTGAAGTCGCGGATCGCCGCTTCCCAGTGCTGTCCGTCGATGGGATCGAGATAGAGCGGGATGTCGCCCGCGATTTCACGGAACACCGGCAGGTCCGAGGCGATCACCGGGGTGCCGCGCTGCAGGGCCTCGATCACCGGGATGCCGAAGCCTTCGATGAAACTGGGCATCAGCAGCGCCCGCGCGCCATCGAGTAGCGCCAGCATCCGGGCATCGCTGCACCGGCCGAGTTCGAGCACGTGGTCCTTCAGGCGGGGCGAACGGTCGAGCAGGGCAAAGACTTCGTCGGCCTCCCAGCCCCGCTGGCCAACCAGCATCAGGCGCGGTGCGGCTTCGCCCATCTGCTCCACCAGGCGTTCCCACAGGTGCAGCAGCAGCAGGTGGTTCTTGCGCGCCTCGATCGTGCCGATGATCACGAAATAGGGATGGTCGCCGGGATCGCGCTGCGTCGGCGGGACTTGCTCGTCGGCACCAAGCCAGGCCACCACGCAGCCGGGCATGGCATAGTGTTCGGCTTGGGCGAAGGCGCCCAGCGCCTTGAGCGTGGCGGCCGAATTGGCGATCACCCCTTCGGCGCAGTCCAGCGCGTGGCGCATCCGTGCGCGGTGCCGCGCGCGTTCGCCCGCGCGGCAGAATTCGGGGTGGGTGATCGGGATCAGATCGTGGATCAGGAACACCGGGCGCAGGCCGCGGCGCTTGACCCAGGCGGGCAGGCCCGGCGCATCAAGCCCCGTATGCCCGATGTTGAGATAGACCATCCCGGCCAGCCGCGGCGGGTAATTGCGCGCCGCGGCCCGGGCGAGCAGGGCCAGCAGGCGCAGCCGGAACCCCGCGCCGCCGCGCCGCAGCAGGGCGAACAATTCGTCGCTGTGGCGGGGGCCGAGCACCAGGCGCATTTCGCCGCGCTGGACCAGCGCCAATGCGCGCGGGCCATAGTGCTCCATATAGGCGAGGCACACCCGGTCGATCCCGGTGGGCAGACGCCCCGTCCACACGCGCCAGACGAGCCGGCTGGCATCGAACAGGAACGGGCGCTCGGGCGGGGAGGGGTGGCGGTTTGGCAAGAATATTATTTCGGCGGGATAGAATTGAATGGCGCGTTGCCCGACGATCAATCAAATTTCGATTTGACAGCCAATGTCGAAAGATCGATCGCAGGTAATGCAGTTATCTTGAGTTAATGCATCGCCAAATCGTAATTGCCAATACGCAAACATGGAAACATGACCATAAGATGCGGCTTCAGAAACTTGTTCTGTCGGTTTTTCTGCTCTCGCTCGGGCTTAACGCCGCGCTGGCGCTGCGCGATGCCGAGTGGCTGACGATCCCGGCGCTGCTGGCAGGGTGGTATCTGGCCGACATGCTGTCGGGCCTGATCCACATGTACATGGACTACCGCCCCTGCACCCCCGGCAAGCGCCTCGACGACCTGTTCTTCTACGCAGGCTCGCGCGAGTCCGAGGAATACCTTGGCATGCTGCGCGAGCGGATGGCCACGATCAGCCCGTTCGAGCGCATTTCCTATGACTTCAAGAACCATCACCCGCGGCCCGATGCACTGGGTCGGCGGCCCTTGTGGCGGCTCATCGGATCAACCGTGATCGTGGCCGCGCTGCCGCTTTCGGTGCTGGGCAATGTCGCGGCCTTGCTCTGGCCGGTTCCCGGCTGGATCATGGCGGGGTTGGCCGCCTTTCTGCTGGGCGGCGGCTTTGCTCAATATTTCCACGGCACGCTGCACCGGCAGGCCAATCCGTGGTTCATTGCGGCCTTGCGCCGGCTGGGCCTGCTGATGACCCCGGCTGCCCACCAGCTCCACCACGATACGCTGCAGCGAGATTTTGCCACCAATTGCGGTTGGTCGAATCCGGTGATCAACGCGCTGTTCCGCGTCCTGCGGGCGCGGGGGTTGCTGGATGACGCGGGGCTTACCCCTTCGTCATGACGCTCGCGCGTTTGCCCGCACTGCGGCGCGGCTGAACCAGGGCCGGGCCGCTTTCGGACAGCAGGCGTTCGACGCTGCCGCGCACCAGAACTTCCATCCCCGATTGGCTGGCCAGCCCGCCGCGCACCAGGCAGCGGGCGTGGAGCATGCGCTTGAAGGCATCCCAGATCTGCGGATCGGGGCGTTCGGGCATCGACCAGAACAGGTCGAGCCCGCTCTGGTGGGTGACCCCGCGCACGTCATAGACCGCATCGCCCAGCACGATCACCGGCGAGCCGACTTCCAGCGCCAGGGTGCCCGAGGTCGAATTGACGCAGACCATGCCGACCGCTGCTGCAGCCAGCTCACCCAGTTCGCCGCCATCGATGTGGTGGACCCGGTCGGCCACGCCAAGGCGGCGGGCCACCCGCGCGACGTGGCGGCGCCAATTGCAATAGCCGCTGTCGAGCGGATGTTCCTTGACCAGCAGCACCGCATCATCGGGCGCGAAGTGGGCAAAGCTTTCGAGCACATAGTCCACCGCCACGGCCATCGAGCCGAAGGGCGAGTGGGCGCGGATCTGGTAATCGCCGGTCAATTGCAGCGGGAACAGGAAATAGGTCTGCCCGGCAAGCGCGGCGAGGGTCGCCTCGGCCTCGCGGGTGCGGCGGCGCTTGCGCCCAAACTTCAGCAGCCAGCCGATCCCGTCGAGCATGATCGAGCCCTGGCGGTGCGAGGAGTAGAACGGGAAGCGCAGCTTGCCGGTGACGACATGGTGATAGTGCCAATAGCTGTCACGGGCGCGGCGTTTGAAATCGGCGGTGATCGACGGCAGCTTGGGCACTGGTGGCAGCCACTTGGCTGCGGCCAGAATGACATCGGGATCGCGTTCGAGCGGGGAGTGACCATTCACCCCGTCGCGTTCGAGGGTCATCCAGTCAGGCCGGATATAGCCTTCCTCGAACACGTGGACATGGATCCCGCGCAGCTGGGCCATGCGCAGCGCAGCCTGGTGCATCGGGCGGCAATCGCCGAACAGCACCAGATCGGTAATGCCGTTGTCGCGCACGAACCGGTCGAAGAACATCGGCCAGCCGCGCATCATCCCGCGATAGTCGGTCCCACCGTGCGGCCAGTCATAGCGATCCCCGCCGCAGACGTTGATGCGGTGGGTGCCAAGATTCAAGGCTTGAAGCGCCTCGGCCAGTTCCCTGAAAAACGGGCCGGGCGGGCCCTGCAGAAACAGGAATTCGCGGCGGCGGGTGGTGAGCGCGTCCATCAGCGCCCCCCCGTGATGCGGCGCCACAGCGCCTGGGCGCGGCCTTGCCATTCGCGCAGGGTGACCAGGGGCGAAGTGACCCGGGCCTGGCCCCGGGCCATGCGTTCCACCACCACTTCTGCGGGGCAGGGCAGCCGGGTGACGGGGTCCAGATAGCGCGGATAGAGCAGCAGCGTTGCCGCAACGAGTTCATCGAGGCTGCGCTGGCGGGTGCGGCGCGCGGGGACCGGGCCCAGATCGCGCGTCAGGCCCCAGCCGGCATAGAAAGGCACGCCGTGGGTCGTCACAGGCTTGCCCCTGAGCAGGGCTTCGAAGCCGGCCAGCGAGGTGATGACATGCAGCCCGTCGACCACGTCGATAAGCGCGGTGATCGGCACGTCACGCTGCACTTCGTCGGCATAGCGCAGCGCTTCGGCTTCGGGGACGAAGCCCTTGCGATGCCCCGCTTCGACATCGGGGTGCGGCTTGTAGATGATCCACGCGTCGCGTTCGAGCGCGCGCGCGGCGCTGAGCAATTCGAGGTTGCTGAACCCTCTCCCACCGCTGAGGATCGAACGATCATCCTCGACCTGCCCTGTCACCAATATCCGCCGTCGGCCATCCGCAGGCCGGCGCAGCCCAATGTTGCCTTGGCCGTATTTGCTTATCGCCGCCTCGACAAGCCGTTCTCTGAGCCGGGCTGCCCTTTCGCATGTAATTAAATCGATTGCACAATATTCCAGCAGGCTTTCCAGATCGCTGGGACCGGCCGGATCGAAGTAGACGCCGGAAAAATCGACGATCGCGGAGAGCGGCGGAACGCAATTTGCCCCGAGTCCCGCCGAGCGGATGAACCCATCCTCGATTTCAGCCAGCGGCGCGCCGCTGACCTCCAGCCCGGCTAGCACGGCGGGCGGCGTGCGTGACTTCCAGACCCCGACGGGCGATCCTGCCGGGGCCGCGGCGCGGCGGGCATGGCGCACCGGGCCGCTGCCATCCCACAGCATCGCGTCGAGCGTCACGCGCTTCCAGCCGGCGATGCCGTAAACCGCCCCCAGCGCGCGGTTGCGGCCGATCAGTTCGCGCCATTGCCCGAGCTGGGCGATCGCATCGCCGGCAGACCATGGCCCGCCGGTGAAGGGATCGCGATAGCACCATTGCCCCAGCGCGCGCGCGGCGCAGCCTGCGGGATCGGCATCGCAGCCGGCAAAGTCCCCATCGCCAAACAGGCGCAGCCGGGTTCCGGCCAAGGCCGCCACCAAGGCCAGTTCCTGTCCGGCCCCGGCCCAGATAGCCCCGGCGGTGTCGGCCAGACTCCACGGATCACAAGGCCAGTCGGTCCGTCGCATCCCGCTGGGCGCAGGGACCGCCGGCGGGGCCAGCAGCACGGCATCGGCGCCGGGCTGCGCGGCGATCATCTCGGCCAGCTGCGCGGCGCTTTCGGGCGCGAGCACCAGCCGGCCCTTGACCTCTGCCCCAGCCGGGGGCGCCCAGAACGCGCCGCCAACGCGCTGCCTGCGCAGCGCTGCGGCCAGGGTTGCGGCGGTTTCGCTCGCGGTGCTGGCTGCGCTGCCCGGCCGGGCCAGCGGCTCGGCCCGGTGTCCCGGGAAGGGCGGGATGCGAAGGAACGGCAAGGCTGACTGCGCGACCAAGATCAGGTTCAGTCCTTGACTGCGGCGTCCACCGCCAGAACCTGTTTCAGGAACGGTTCGAGATCGGCCAGCGGCAGCGCGCAGGGGCCATCGCACAGCGCCTTGGCCGGATCGGGGTGCGCTTCAAGGAACAGCCCGGCAATGCCCACCGCCACGCCCGCGCGGGCGAGGGCCGCCACCTGATCGCCCCGGCCATCGGCGCTGTCGGCGCGGCCGCCCGGCTTCTGCAGGGCGTGGGTCACGTCGAACAGCACCGGCGCCATCGGCTTCATCAGGTCGATCCCGAGCATGTCGACCACCAGGTTGTTGTAGCCAAAGCTGCTGCCGCGTTCGCACAGCAGCACGCGCTCGTTGCCGGCCTCGGCGCATTTGGTGAGGATGTGGCGCATTTCGAGCGGGGCGAGGAACTGCGGCTTCTTGACGTTGATGACCGCGCCGGTGCGTGCCATCGCCACGACCAGGTCGGTCTGGCGCGCGAGGAAGGCGGGCAGCTGGATGATGTCGGCCACTTGCGCCGCGGGAGCAGCCTGCTGGGGTTCGTGAACGTCGGTGATGATCGCCACGCCGAACCGCTCCTTGACCTCGGCCAGCAGAGCCAGGCCGCGGTCAAGCCCGGGGCCGCGGAAGGAGTTGACCGACGACCGGTTGGCCTTGTCGAAGCTGGCCTTGAACACATAGGGCATGCCCAGCCGGGCGGTGACTTCGGCCATGTGGGCGGCCACTTCAAGCAGGCTGTCGCGGTCTTCGATCACGTTCATGCCGGCAACCAGCACGAGCGGATGGTCGTTGGCGAAAGTAATTCCGTTGTCGAGCGCTACGGTACGGGCTGTCATGACGACGCCCTAGCCTATTCCCCGCTGCCGCAAAACCTCTTCAATTGCCGGAACGTCTTGCGGATTGTTAAGCTCGATACAATCCCACCCGATCGGATCGAAGTTCACCACCCGGATCAACTGTCCGGTTTCAAGAAAGCGCAGCTGTTCCAGCCCTTCGAGTTCCTCGAGCGGCGATGGCGGCGTGGTGACATAGGCGCGCAGCGCCGCGGGGCGATAGGCATAGACCCCAAGGTGCAGATGCACATGGGTGTGGGCGTCGGCCCGCCCCTCGGGCACGTGGGGGATCACCCGCTTGGAGAAATAGAGCGCGCGGCGCGCGGCGTTGAACACCACCGTGGTCCCGCCGACCCGGCCCTGCGCCTGATCGGTCACCAGATGGCGATAGAGCGTTTCCGAACAGCGCACCGCCGGCGTGGTCATCACGGCCTGCGGATCGGCTGCCAGCGCCGCGACCAGATCGGCCACCACGAAATCGGGGGTCAGCGGGGCGTCGCCCTGGAGGTTGACGATAATGGGGGCAATGTCACCCAGCACCTCAAGCGCGGCGGCGCACCGTGCAGTGCCGTTGCAGCAGCTTTGCGGGGTCATTACGACCTGCCCGCCAAAGGCGCGCACGGCATCGGCAATGCGCTCGTCGTCGGTCGCCACCCAAGTTCGCGCCTCGCCGGCAATCGCGCGCGCGGCCTCCCACGAACGCTGGATCAGGCTGCGCGGCTGGCCATCCGCGCCGCGCAGCATGGCCAGCGGCTTGCCCGGATAGCGCTGCGAGGCATAGCGCGCCGGGATCAGGATAGCGAAGTCTTCCGCCATCGATCGGTCAGCTCAACCCGTGGCGGAGCAGGTCGTGAATGTGGATGATCCCCAGCGGCGCCTGCGCCCCGGCGGCTGGATCTTCGACCACGAAAGCCGCGGTAATCTGGCTGTCGTTGAGGAAGGCCAAGGCCTCGCCCGCGGGCATATCCGCGGCAATGGTCTTGGGCGATGGGGTCATCACTTCATGGGCAAAGGCCGTGCCCAGCACCCCGAAGCGGCGGCGCAGATCGCCATCGGTGATGATCCCGACCAGCACGCCATCCGCATCGGCCACCCCGGCGAGGCCCAGGCAGCCGGCGGTCATCACCGAGATCGCCTCGGGCATCCCGGCATCGCGGCCCACCAGCGGCAGGCGATCACGCCCGTGCATCAATTCCCCCACCGGGGTCAGCGACAACCCGATATTGCCTGCAGGATGCAGCTCATGCAGCTGCTCGCGCGTGATCCCACGCATATCCATGACCGTCATCGCCAAGGCATCACCCAGAGCGAGTTGCATGGTGGTCGAGGTGGTTGGCGCGATGTTTTCAGGGCAAGCCTCGCGCACCTTGGGCATCAGGATCGCAACATCCGCCATTTCGATTACCAGCGAGTTCTGGCGCGAGGCGACACCGATGATCGGAATGCCCTTGCGCTTGGCGTAGCCCAGGATCGAGCGCAGCTCAGCCGTATTGCCGGAGTTTGACAGGACCAGCAACACGTCGCCCGTGGCTAGCATCCCCATATCCCCATGTCCGGCCTCGCTGGGATGGATATAGATGGCAGGGGTGCCGGTGGCGGCAAAGGTAGCCGCGATCTTGCGCGCGATATGGCCGGATTTGCCCATACCTGTGATGACGAGTTGCCGGCGGGCGCCAAGGATGGCCAGGCAGGCATAGGCAAAGTGCTGATCGAGAGCCTCGCTAAGGAGTGTTAGCGCGTCGGCCTCGAGGCGAATGATTTCCCGCCCCTGATGTAGTGCGCCAGTATCGGCTATCACATTCATTGCGCTATAAATTCCTTATAATGACGCGGCATCTGGAAGCATTCGATCGTTTACGGGGTCGTGTTTGATTATTATCAGGTTGGTGTAAGTGGCTCAATAAATATGTAGAGTTTTCGATTGTGCATGAGTGCCAGTTTTATTTAGAAGAAAATATTTATCGATTTATGAAGATTTATACATTTAAAAATTCAGCATTTTATAATATTAATTATAAATATAATAAAATTGAAAAATCACTCAGAGTTAGATTGGTGCTCCCACGTTGAATTTTGGCCCGTCAACTGATGGATGATATTGACAAAAGTGTGATTCATCAATTCAATCGCCGTTAAATTTATTGAAATATTCCGAATACAGAGAGATTTATAGAAAATCAGTTCTCCGATTTCTCAATTCATCAGCAACAGATAATCTATAGCCTTCGACCTTAATGGCAATGACCGGCCCCCACTGAGTGGTCCGTGTTGTTTGTTAGTGCATGATTGCCTC
>JAYSCF010000042.1:0-11705 GCA_041915005.1 Novosphingobium sp. | reverse complement strand
AGCCGATCTTGCGTTCGATCGAGGCTTCGAAATCGGCCTTGCTGATTTCGGCCAGGCCGGCCTGGACCTTGTTGGCGACCACGATGGGCTGGACGTGCGGCGCATTGGACTTGAGCCACGACAGGATGCGGATCGCATCGCGGGCCGAAGCCAGCGTCATTTCCGCCACGACCAGCACGACGTTTACGCCGGCCAGAAGGTGCGGGAAATTGATCAGCATGTTGCGCGGCAGGTCGATCACCGTCATTTCGAAGGCCTGGCGGAATTCTTCCTCAAGCTGCACGAAGGCGGCGCCATCGGTCATCAGCGGCGAATTCATCGGCGCTTCGGCCGACAGGATCGCCAGGTGATCGTTGGCGCGGATCATCGCGCGTTCGATGAACAGGCCGTCGATCCGCCCCGGGTTCTCGATTGCGTCGGTCAGGCCGCGGCCCGGTTCAAGATCAAGCGCCAGCGCGCCCGTGCCGAAATGGACATCCAGATCGAGCAGCGCGGTTGGCATCTTGTCATCGGCGCTGAACAGCCAGGCGAGCGAAGTGGCCAGCGTCGAGGCGCCGACCCCGCCGCGCGTGCCGATCACCGCGGTCGAGACATGGCGCTTGGCGGCCTGCGGATCGTGGTGCTTGGGCGCGGAGAAGATCGCCTGGGCATTGACCAGGGCATCGCGGACCTGGCCTGGCGAAAGCGGCTTGAGCAGGTAATCGTGGATCCCGCTGGCGATGAGATCGCGGTATAGCCGCACGTCGTTGACCTGGCCGACCGCGATTACCACGGTGCCCGGTTCGCAGACTTCGGCCAGCGCGTTGATGTCGCTCAGCGGATCGCCGCTTTCCGACAGGTCGACCATCAGGATGTTCGGGCTGGCGGTGATCGAAAGTGACTGGACGGCATTGCGCAGCCCGCCCTTGTTGCACTTTTCAGGCTGCCAGCCCATTTCGATCACGACGGGGCGCAGCACGTCGAGTGCGGCATCGTCGCAGATGAAGGCGCTGAACGCGTCGCGATTGCCCTGCGCGCCGGGTTTCCAAGGTGCATTCATGGTTTATTTCCCGCCCTGCGTGGATTCAGTCTTGAGACCCTTTTCGCCGGTCGGCGCGGCCCCGCGATAGCTGTCGATGGCCTTGGTCGAACTCATCACCGTGGTCCGCCCGGTGCCGGTGGCCCCGTGGATCAGATGTTCGGGATCGGCGACCATCGCGGCCATGTTCGAATTGACGGCGCAGCCATAGTTGGAGGCGGTGCCGTTGGCGAAATTGGTGTCCGACTTGGCCGACCAGTCGGGGCAGCCGGGGACATTCGCGCTTGACCGGGTGACGATGACCCGGACCGTTCCGGCGGGAACCTCGCCCGGGGTGATCGGGGCGTCGTTGCCAACCAGGATGCCAAGGCGCCCGGCAACGGCTTCGACCGAATCGCGCGTCGCACCGCTGGCCAGCGGATCATCGACGAACACCCGATCGCCATAGCGCAGGTCGAGCGCCTCGAACCAACCGGCCAGCCGGCGCTGTTCGCTCAGCGGCAGGCCGCTGGGGCCAGCCACCAGATCCAGCGTGTAATTGGTGCGCTGCACGATCGGCTGGTGGACGCTTTCCAGGCTGCGGTTGTGCGGCGCGCCGCCGCAGCCACCCAGCGCAAGGCCGAGCGAGAGGGTGAGAGCCGTGGCCAGCACGGCGCGGGAATTGGGCTTACGCATCGTGTTCACCTCTCTCAATTCAGGCTGAAGCCGGGGGTGGGGGCGGCGCCCGCATCGGCGCTGCGCTTGTCCTTCTTGCCCTTCTTGTCCTTGGCCTCGGCGGGCGGGGCAGGGGGCAGATCGAGTTCACCGATCTTGGGCGCGGTCACGGCTTCGGGGGCAGTGGTGGGATGCGGGCGCTGTCCGCCCGACTTGCCATCGTTGTCCATGTTGCCCAGCACGCGCTGGATGTCGTTCGGGGCCTGGAACCCGTCGGTCGGCAGCTTGATGTCGTTCGCATCGACCGGCTTGACCAGGTAGGGCGTGATCACGATCACCAGCTCGGTGTCGCCGCGCTGGAAATTGGTCGAGCGGAACAGCGAGCCCAGGATCGGCATGTCGCCGGCACCGGGCAGCTTCTTGACGGTGTTCTGCGCCGAATTGCTCATCAGCCCGGCGATCATGAAGCTCTGGCCCGAGCCGAGTTCGACGGTCGTTTCGGCGCGGCGCACGGTCAGCGCGGGCACCTGGAAGCCGTTGAGCGTGATCGAACCCTGGCTCGACAGTTCGGACACTTCGGGGCGGACGCGGATCGAGATCCGGCCATTGGCCAGCACGGTCGGCGTATAGGCAAGGCTGACGCCGAAGCGCTTGTATTCGACCGAGGTCGTGCCCAGCCCCTGGCTGATCGGGATCGGATATTCGCCGCCGGCCAGGAAGTCTGCGGTTTCACCCGACATTGCGGTGAGATTGGGTTCGGACAGCGTGGTGACGAGGCCCGCGGTTTCGCCCGCATCAAGCGCGCCCAGCAGGTCGAGACCGAGCAGCTTGCCCGCACCCGTCAGGGTCGAGCCGACGTCGGTCGGAGACACCGAAGTGCCCGCAATCTCGCGCAGCTTGGTGGGATCGTTGAGATCGCGGACCACGACCGTGGTCTTGCTGCCCACGCCCGTGACCGTGCCCGGAACGAACGAGGTGGAGAAGGCGCGGCCCTGGCCGATGCCGAACTGGAACCCGCCCGATCCATCGATCGTGGTCAGGTTGACGCCCAGCGTCTTGACCAGCGAATGGCTGACTTCGGCAAAGCGCACGCGCAGGCTGACCTGCAGCGGGGTGGCCGTCTTGAGCCGGGTGATGACATTGGCGTCCTTGCCGACAAAGGCCTGGACCAGGCGCTGGGCCTCGGCGGCATCTTCGGGGGCGGAGACGGTGCCGGTCAGCAGGAAGGTGTTGGTGCCCATGGTCGATACCGCCATCTTGGCGTCGGGCATGGCCATGTGCAGCATCTGGTCGACGCTATCGATGTTCGAGCCGACCCGGACATTGGCCGACCAGATCACGGTGCCGCGCGCGTCGCTGGCATAGACCGTGGTTTCGCCCCCGGCCTTGCCGAAGACATAGAGCTGGTTGGCCGACTTGACCTGGACATCGGCGACAGTGTCGTTGGCGACGAACACGTCGGTCATGGCCCCGGCAACGGTGACCAGCTGGCCGCGCCCGATCGAAAGGGCAACATCGTTGGCGGGCTTGGAAACCGCCTGGGCTTCCACGGCCTGGATCGGCACCAGCGCAAGCGGGGCGATCGCGCAGGCGGCGGTCAGCAGGGTAATGGCAAGGCGGTTCATCTTTCGGCCTTTCGTGATGCGCAGGGCGGCAGGCGAAACGGGACGGGTCATCTCAGCGTCCTCCCACCGGTTCTTCGACCGTGGTCTTGCCGCGGGTCACCCGCACGACCGGACCGACCGGGGCTGCAGGGCGCGAGGCGGCAGGCGCGCTGGCCGGAGCGGAAGGTGCGGCGGCAAAGGCATTGCGCGGGGCAACCGGGCCCATCGGCACACTGCGGCGCTGGACGCGCGAAACATCGCCGCCGGTGACGAAGGTGCTGCCCCCGTCCATCGGGCGGTTCATGGCATCCGACAGGAACTTTTCTTCCTGCTGCTTGTTGGCGCCGGCCGGCACCTTGAGCGTGCCGTTGGCAATCGCGTGATCGAGCTCGGCGGCGTTGTCCGCGAGGCTGCGCAGCGACAGGCTGAGCGTGCCAATGGTCTGCGAGACGGCGATCTTTTCCGCGATCTTGGGGGTCACTTCGAGCGTGACGGTGCGCACCGCGCGGACCACGGTCTTGCCGTCTTCAACGGTGGTTTCGGTCGACTGGTCGGTGGCCAGCACGCGGACGTTGCGCAGGATCGTTTCGGTGGCGCGCAGCGTATCGCCGCCATCGTTCGAGCGGACCGACTGGGTCAGCATCAGGTCAACATGGTCGCCCGGGAAGACGAAGCCGCCGACCCCGGTCTTGGCTGACACGGGGATGGTGATCGCCCGCATGCCCGCGCCCAGCGCGGCGGCCAGGAAGCCGCGATCGCCCGGCGCCACCAGCGCCCCCTGGGTCACCGGCTGGCCCGCAGTGATGGGATAACGCACCACCGTGCCGAGCAGCTTGTTCATGTCGGCTTCGCCATCGAGGAAATAGGCGTCCTGCACCATTTCCTTGGGCCACGCCTGGAACGAGATCGAATCCGCGGTGATGATCGTGCCGACCGGCAGCGCGCGCTGGGCGACCAGCACCTTGGGGCCCTTGGGCACGGCTTGCGCGGCCTCGGCCTTGGGGGCACTGGCCCCGGTGAACAGGCTCCTGGCGGCCATGGCCGTGCCGATCGCAATGACCAGCGCGCCCAGCAGCAGCATCAGCTTCTTCTTATCCATGGCTGTGCAAGCCCCCTAGAAAAATCCCGAACTTCACCGTGGTGTTTCGGGCAAACTGGTTAAAATCCGGTTCACCCCAGCGCGCCGGCGGCGATGTCTTGATGAAAATCAGGTAAATACTGGACTACGAGGATCCACAGGGCCGCGCCCGAGATCGCCACGCCGTAAGGAACGGCGAGCCGGTCGCGCTGGCGGCGGGCAACGTGCCAGGCGCCCAGCACCACGGTCAGCACCCCGCCCAGCAGCGCGATCACCACCACCAGCCGCAGGAACCACAGCGGCTCGATCCACAGCGCCAGCGCGGTCAACAACTTCACGTCGCCGCCGCCCATCGCGCGCAGTGCAAACAGCACGGCAAGCACGGCAAAGGTCGCAGTGGCGATCCCCACCTGCCAGGCCACATCCGGCCACAGCGAAAGTCCGCTGGCCCACCAGAACAGCGGCGCGCCCAGCGCGATCGCGGCATTGAGCCAGTTGTCGATCTGGCGGCGGCGGATGTCGGTGAATGCGGCCACGAGCAGGCCGATTGCCAATGCTCCCAGCAACAGGTAACGAAAATCAACGTCTGGCATGGTGTGCCCCCCGGTCTCGGGTGACACCTCTAAGGGTCATGACTTACCAAATAGTAACCACCTGCGGGAGCACGGTTTTAGCCAGATGATCGATCGCCGCGCCATTCCCCAGGCCGCCGTGGAAAGCCGCTGGCATGCGGCCGATGGCCACGCGATCCGCCGGATCGATTGGCCCGCTCCGGCGGCCGGTGCGCGCGGATCGCTCTTGTTCCTGCCCGGGCGCGGGGACTTCTACGAAAAGTATCTCGAAACGCTGGATCACTGGCACGAATTGGGCTGGCGGGTAACGGCCTCGGACTGGCGTGGGCAGGCCGGATCGGGGCGGCTGGGGCATGATGCCGTAACCGGCCATATCGATGATTTTTCAACCTGGGTGTCCGATCTTGCGGTGCTGTGGCGCGAATGGAAGGCGGCCACGCCGGGGCCACACGTGCTGGTGGGCCATTCGATGGGCGGGCATCTGGTGCTGCGTGCGGTGGCCGAAGGGGTGGTCGATCCCGACGCCGTGCTGCTGTCGGCACCGATGCTGGGCTTTACCGCCAGCCTGCTGCCGGATGCCGTGATGCACGCCGCCGCACGGGTGATGAAGGCGCTGGGCGATCCCGCGCGCCCGGCCTGGAAGTGGAGCGAAAAGCCCGGCCAGCCGCCCGAGGGGCGCGCGCAGCTGTTGACCCACGATGCCGCCCGCTACGCCGATGAACTGTGGTGGCGCGAGGCGCGCAGCGAACTGGTGATGGGGCCGGGCAGCTGGGGCTGGGTCGAACGGGCCTATGCCTCGATGCGCAGCCTGTTTGCGCCGGGCAGGCTGGAAGGCGTGCGCCAGCCGGTGCTGTTCCTGGCGACGTACAATGACAGGCTGGTTGGCTTCAAGGCGATCGAGCGTGCGGCGGCGCGGATCCCGGGCGCGCGGCTGGTCAATTTCGGCAAGGCCGCGCACCATGAGATCCTGCGCGAAGCCGATGCGGTGCGCGATCCCGCGCTGGCCGAGGCCGATGCGTTCCTGGCCCGGATCGCGGGCGCCTGACACCGATGGCCGAGCGGTTCGACTACGCCATCGTTGGCGCAGGTATCGCGGGCGCTTCGCTTGCCGCGGGGCTGGCGGGCGGCGGGCGGGTCGTGCTGCTCGAGGCAGAGGATCACCCCGGCTATCATGCCACCGGGCGTTCTGCGGCATTCTGGACCGAAAGCTATGGCGGGCCGCTGATCCAGCCGCTGACCACGGCATCGGGGCCGTTCCTGCATCGCCACGGCTTTTTGGGGCCGCGCGGGGCGCTGACCCTGGCGCGGGCGAGCGAACTGGCCGCGCTGGAGGCTTTCATCACCACCTTTGCGGCGCTGGGCGTTCGGGTTGAACGGTTGGGGCGCGCGGCGATCGCGGCGCGCCTGCCGGGGCTGGCCCCGGACTGGGCGATGGGCGCCTATGAACCCGATTGCTGCGATATCGATGTGGCGGGCCTGCACCAGCATTGGCTGGCCGAGGCCGCGCGGGGCGGGGCCGCGCTGTGGTGCCGCGCCCGGCTTGAGCGCGCCGCGCGCAGCGATGCGGGCTGGGATCTGACCTTGGCCGATGGCCGCCAGGTCCAGGCCGCGGTTCTGGTCAATGCCGCCGGGGCCTGGGCTGATCAGGTGGCCAAGGCTGCCGGCCTGCCGCCGATCGGGATCCAGCCCTATCGCCGCACGGTGGCGCAGCTGCGGATGGCGGCGCCGGTCGATGCCGATCTGCCGCTGGTGCTGGGGATTGATGAGCGGTTCTATTTCAAGCCCGAGGCCGGGCGGCTGTGGCTGTCCCCGCACGATGAAACGCCCAGTGATCCGTGTGATGCCGCGCCCGAGGAACTCGACGTGGCCGTGGCGATCGACCGGTTCGCCCAGGTGGTCGATTGGCCGATCGCCAGCCTTGAGCGCAAGTGGGCGGGGCTGCGCAGCTTCGCGCCGGATCGCCTGCCGGTCTATGGTTTTGATCCGCTGGCCGAAGGGTTCTTCTGGTTTGCCGGACAGGGCGGGTTCGGGATCCAGACCGCGCCGGCAGCGGCCGATCTGGCGCTGCGGTTGCTGCGCGGCGCACCGGCAAGCGCGGTCGATCCGAATCCGTATTTACCCGTAAGATTCCGCTAGCGAATCCGATGGAGAGGACTAGGGTTGCCGGATCCGGTCGCATCCCCAGGAGGACTCCATGGCCCACCGCTTCGAAATCCGCAAAAACAAGGCGGGCGAGTTCGTCGCCTACTTCTGCTACAATTCGGAAAGCATCTTCTGGACCGAAGGCTATGCCAGCAAGGCCAGCGCCAAGAGCGCGATTGAATCGATCCTGAAGAATGGCCCCGGCGCTGAAGTGGTCGATACGACGACCGCTTAACCGACCGTCGTTCCCAGCGCCGCGTCGCTGGCCAGCTTGTCGGCCCGCTCGTTTTCGGGGTGGCCGTCGTGGCCTTTCACCCAGATCCACCGGATCTTGTGGGGCCGCACGGCTGCGATCAGTTCCTGCCAGAGATCGGCGTTGAGCACCGGCTTCTTCTGCGAATTCTTCCAGCCGTTCTTCTGCCAGCCGAAGATCCACTTGGTGATCCCGTCGATCACATAGCGGCTGTCGGTGTGGAGGTGGACTTCGCAGGGCTGCTTGAGCGCGCCGAGTGCGCGGATCACCGCGGTCAGCTCCATCCGGTTGTTGGTGGTGGCGGCCTCGTGGCCCGAGAGGTCTTTTTCGTGGTGGCCCATGCGCAGCACCACGCCCCAGCCGCCCGGGCCGGGGTTGCCCTTGCAGGCCCCGTCGGTGAAGATTTCAACGACCTTCACGGCTGCGCAAAGACCCCGGCATTGGCGGGATCGGCATAGAATTCGATCCGGCGGGCAAAGGCCAGCGGATCCTTCTTCACCACCAGCGCGTCGGCCGGCGTGTTGAGCCAGTCATAGGCGCGGCTCATGGTAAAGCGCAGCGCCGCCCCGCGCGCCAGCAGCGGCAGGGCCGCGCGTTCGGCCGCGCCAAGCGGGCGCAGGCTGTCATAGCCTTCGAGCAGGGCCGCCGAGATCGCCGGATTGAAATTGCGCCCCGCGCCATCAAAGCACCAGGCCGCATGGGTCACGGCGACATCGTAGGCGAGCAGATCGGTGCAGGCGAAGTAGAAGTCGATCAGCCCGGTGACGGTGTTGCCCAGCATCAGCACGTTGTCGGGGAACAGGTCGGCGTGGATCACCCCGCGCGGCAGGTCGGTCGGCCATTCAGCCACCATGCGCGGCAGTTCGGCCTCGATCAGCGCGGCCAGGCTCGGGTCGATCGCCTGCAGGCCTTCGTGGCCGCATTCGGCCAGCAGGCGCTGCCATTCGGCTAGCCCCATGCCATTGGCGCGCGATCCCGCAAAACCTGCGGCGGCCAGGTGCATCTGCGCCAGGGCTGCACCAACCGCGCGGGCTTGCCCCACGGTCGGCTCGCTGACCGAGACGCCGGGCAGGAATTCGATCAGGGCCACCGCCTTGTCGCCCATCTTGCGATAGAGCTGGCCCTGCCGGTCATGGATCGTGCGCGGCACCGGGCAGCCCTGTTCGGCGAGGTGATCGAGCAGCGAGAGGAAGAACGGCAGTTCGGTGATATCGATGCGAAATTCGTACATCGTCAGGATAAAGCGCGCGCCCGCGCCATCCCTGCCGGTGGTATCGATCAGCCAGTTGCTGTTGGAGACGCCCTCGGCAATGCCCTTGGCGCTGACGAGATCACCCACGTCGAATTCGGCGATCAGGTCGGCCAGCACTTCGGCGCCAAGCTGGGTATAGACGGCCATCAGTTTTCCAGCTGCTTGGGCAGTTTGAACACCATCTTTTCCTCGGCGGTGACGACCTGCTCGACGGTGACGGTGCGGATCGCGGCGATCCGGTCGATCACTTCGCGGACCAGTTCCTCGGGTGCGGAGGCCCCGGCGGTGAGGCCCATCGCCTCGACCCCTTCAAACCACGTGTCTTCGATGTCGCAGCCGCGTTGCACCAGCTTTGCAACCGCGCCGCAGCGTTCAGCCACTTCGACCAGCCGCAGCGAATTGGAACTGTTGGGCGCGCCGATCACCAGCACCAGCTGGCACTGGGGGGCGATGGTCTTGACCGCGGCCTGGCGGTTGGACGTGGCATAGCAGATGTCCTCGGCCTTGGGCCCGACGATCTGGGGAAAGCGCGCGCGCAGCGCGGCCACGATCCCGGCCGTGTCATCGACCGACAGCGTGGTCTGGGTCAGGAACGCCAACGGCGCATCGGCGGGAAACTCAAGCGCGGCAACATCTGCCTCGGTTTCAACCAGCGTCACCGCACCCTCTGGCACCTGCCCCAGCGTGCCGATCACTTCAGGATGGCCCCTGTGGCCGACAAAGACAATGTGCCGCCCGGCCTCGATCTGGCGTTCGGCCTGGCGATGGACCTTGCTGACCAGCGGGCAGGTGGCATCGAGCCAATCGAGCCCGCGCGACGTTGCCTCCGCCGGCACGGACTTGGGCACGCCATGGGCGCTGAACACCACCGGCACGCCATCGGGCACTTCGGTCAGTTCCTCGACAAAGACCGCCCCCTTGGCCTTGAGCGTATCGACCACGTAGCGGTTGTGAACGATCTCGTGCCGGACATAGACCGGGGCGCCATAGCGTTCGAGCGCACGCTCGACGATTTCGATCGCGCGGTCGACCCCGGCGCAGAAACCGCGCGGTGCAGCCAGCAGCAGGCGCAGGGCGGGCTTTTCATCAGTGGGAAAGGGAGCGTTCATCTTGGTCCCACTAGCGCTTTGCCCCGCGCGCCGCTAGGGCAAGCACACGTACAGTCCAAGGATGCCTCGATGACCGCTCGTTTTCGCCTGATTTCCGCGCTGGCCCTGGTTGGCGCCCTTGCCGGGTGCAAGTCCACCGGTGATCTGGTGGTTGATGAAAATGTTGGCGTGGCGGCCGTGCGCAGCGCATGCCCGGGCGTGGGTATCCCCGACTATACCGGCGATGTGACCCTGTTCCGCGTGCCGGGCGACACCACTGCCGGCAACGTCGACCTGACCGCCGTGATGACCAACGTGCGCAACCAGTGCAACGATGCGGGCGCAACGGTTCATTCGTCGGTGTCGTTCGATGTGCAGGCCCGCCGCAGCGATAGCCACGGCGCGCGCCGGGTAACTCTGCCCTATTTCGTCACCGTGCTGCGCGGCGGCAGCGCCGTGGTCAGCAAGCGGGTCGGCAGCGTCACGCTTGATTTCGCCGATGGCCAGGATCGCGCTTCGGCCAGCGCCGCCGGTTCGGCCAGCATCGACAAGGTCGAGGCTTCGCTGCCCGCCGATATCCGCCAGCGCATCACGCGCAAGCGCCGCGCCGGTGATGAAGATGCCGCGATCGATCCGCTTTCGCGCCCCGAAATCAAGGCGGCCGTGACCCGCGCCACCTTTGACGTGCTGGTTGGTTTCCAGCTGAGCCAGGATCAGCTGGACTACAACGCCACGCGTTAAGCCGCCGCCCCCCTTGGCAGCCAGACTTTCGATCCCCCGGGGCCATGCGGCTTCGGGGGATTTCCATTTCTGCGCAATTTCCGCTAACCGCGCGGCCATGACCCAAGCCAAGACCCTTCACGCCGCCTTTGCAGGCCATGTTGCCGCCGCGCTCGATGCGCTCGAAGCCGCCGGCACGCTGCCTGCCGGGCTCAATCGCGCCAATGTCGCGGTCGAGCCGCCGCGCGATCCCGCGCATGGCGATCTGGCAACCAATGCGGCGATGGTGCTGGCCAAGCCTGCCGGCCTGAACCCGCGCGCCCTGGCCGAAGCCCTGGTGGGCGAACTGACCAAGATCCCCGCCGTGACCAGCGCGGAAATCGCCGGGCCGGGGTTCATCAACCTGCGCCTTGCGGGCGGGGCATGGCTGGAAGAACTGCGCGCGATCGCGGCGCTGGGCGCGGGCTATGGCCGCTCGAGCGTTGGCGCTGGCACCACGGTCAACGTCGAATATGTTTCGGCCAATCCGACCGGGCCGATGCACATGGGCCATTGCCGCGGCGCGGTGGTGGGCGATGCGCTGGCGGCGCTGCTTGAGGCTGCCGGGCACAAGGTGATCCGCGAATACTATGTCAACGATGCCGGGGCGCAGGTCGATGTGCTCGCTCGTTCGGCCCACGTGCGCTACCGCGAGGCGCTGGGTGAAGCGGTGGGGGAAATCCCCGAAGGGCTCTATCCCGGCGACTATCTGGTGCCGATCGGGCAGGAACTGGCCAAGGAATTTGGCGACCAATACGCCAAGGCCCCCGAAGGTGACTGGCTGGCGCTGTTCCGCACCCGCGCGGTTGCCGCGATGCTGGTGATGATCAAGGCCGACCTTGCGCTGCTGGGCATTCATCACGACCTGTTCAGTTCCGAGGCCGAATTGCAGGCCGCCGGCAAGCCGGCCGAAGCCGAAGCCTGGCTGCGCGCGCACGATCTGGTCTATGACGGTCATCTCGAAGCGCCCAAGGGCAAGACCCCCGACGACTGGGAGCCGGTTGAACTGCCACTGTTCCGTTCGACCAAGTTCGGCGACGATCAGGACCGCCCGATCAAGAAATCCGACGGCAACTGGACCTATTTCGGCGCCGACCTCGCCTATCACTACCAGAAGGCCCAGAGCGCGGATGCGCTGGTCGATATCTGGGGCGCAGACCATGCCGGCACGGTCAAGCGGATCAAGGCCGCGGTCGCCGCGATGACCGGCGCCGACGGCAATCCCACGCCTTTCGAGGTCAAGCTGGTGCAGATGGTCCAGCTGATGAAGGGCGGCCAGCCGTTC
>JAYSCF010000041.1:0-11728 GCA_041915005.1 Novosphingobium sp. | reverse complement strand
ACATCCTCTCGGTCGAAGGCCCCAAGACCTTCACCCGTCCGATCTATGCCGGCAATGCCATCGCCACGGTCGAATCGAGCGACGCCAAGCTGGTGATCACCGTGCGCGGCACCGCCTTTGCCAAGGCCGCCGCCACCGGCGGGTCGGGCAGCGTCGAAGCCGTTTCGGGCAAGGGCGATGCCGGCACCTCGGCCTTCGTCGGCTCGGAAATCGCCAAGAGCGAGCGCCCCGAACTGACCAGCGCCAAGATCATCGTCTCGGGCGGCCGCGCGCTCAAGGATGCGGACACCTTCCAGGCCACCATCTTCCCGCTGGCCGACAAGCTCGGCGCAGCCGTCGGCGCCAGCCGCGCGGCGGTCGATGCGGGCTATGTCCCCAACGACTACCAGGTTGGCCAGACCGGCAAGATCGTCGCCCCCGAAGTCTACATCGCGGTCGGCATCTCGGGCGCGATCCAGCATCTGGCCGGCATGAAGGACTCCAAGACCATCATCGCCATCAACAAGGACGAAGACGCCCCGATCTTCCAGGTCGCCGACATCGGCCTCGTGGCAGACCTGTTCGCAGCCGTGCCGGAACTCACCGGCAAGCTCTGAACCGGGCGCACCGCCAAATGGACAAGGCCCTGCTTCGGCGGGGCCTTTTCTTTTGCAGATAAGCACATATCATCTGCTCATGCGTTTACCGCTCATGGCCCTCATCGCTGCTGCCCTGCCGATCACCGCCGCCGATGCGGCGCAGCTGCGCTTCGCCCCGGCATCGCCGTGGCAAGTCGATCAAGCCCCGCAGCTGTGCCGCCTGTCGCGTGACTATGCCGCCGGCGAGGAACGCATGACCCTGCGGCTCGAACAGTTCCGCCCCGGTTCCGGCGTGCAGGCCGTGGTGATCGGCGACCGCGTGATGCGCACCGAAAGCCTGGCCGGCTTCAAGGTTCGGCTGGGCCGCACCGCGCCGTTTCGCGCCGCCACCTTCCCGCTGATCCTGCCCGATCAGCGCGCGGCGATGCTGCTGAATTTCCAGTTCGTCAAACCCAGCAAGACGTCACAGCAGACCTGGCCCGATGACGCTTCACTGACGGCAATCGACGAGATCGAATTTTCCGCCCCGGTCATGGGCACGCTCGTCTTCCCGACCCGCACCCTCGTCAGTGCCATGGCCGAAATGCGCAAGTGCGCCGAAGACATGGTGCGCGATTGGGGCTTCGATCCGGCCGAGCAAGCCGCGCTGTCCCGCCAACCGGAACCGGCCAGCCCGCCGCGTGACTGGTTGACCTTTGGCGATCTGGGCCGGCGCAAGCCGTTTGCCGGCCAGCTCGACAGCGTCCTGTTCCGGATCGATGTGGGCAAGGACGGAGCGCCCTTTGGCTGCCATGTGGCGCGCAGCTATGGCAATCCGGCGCTGGCCGAGCGCAGCTGCGCCCTGTTGCTGCAGCGCGCGCGGTTCAACCCCGCGCTGGATGCCAGCGGCAAGCCGGTCGCCAGTTTCTGGCTATCGCGCGTAACCCAGCTTTAAATCCGCTCGTAAAGCACCAGCGCCGGGCCGCTTTCGCCCTGGTGCACGCCGTAGCGCACGAAGCCGAGCCGCTGCGCCAGCGCATCGGAGGCTGCGTGGCCGTCCTCGATCATGCAGGCGATCCGCTGGCGGCCGTGGACGGCATCGAACCAGGCGAGCGCGGCCTCCATCGCCTCGCGTGCCAGGCCCTCGCCCCAATGGTCCTTGTGAACGATCCAGCCGGCTTCGGCGGCATCGTCCAGCCCTTGGCCAAACCCGCGGTGGCTGCGAAACACGCCGCAATTGGCGACGATCCGCCCCTGCCCCTTGAGGCGGACCATGAACGTCCCATAGCCGTGCAGCGCCCAGCTGCCGGCATTGCGGTGCAGGCGGTTGAAAGCATCCATCTCGCTCGGCACGAAGCTGCCGAGGAAGCGGCGGGTTTCCTCGTCCCGGGTCAGCGCGAACAGGTCGGGCAGATCGCGCAGCGCAGGCTGCCACAGTTCAAGCCGGGCGGTGGTGAGCAGCGGGGTCACAGCAGCTGGCCGATCACGTGAATCGCCACGCCAACCAGCCCGCCAACCAGCGTGCCATTGATGCGGATGAACTGGAGATCGCGCCCGACCGCGCCCTCGATCCGGTCGGTCACGGTCTGCGCATCCCAGCGCCGCACCGTTTCGGACACCAGCCGCACGATCTGATCGCCATAGCGCGTGGCCAGCCCCACCAGCGTGCGCCGGGCAAAGCGGTTGACGAGGAACTGCAGCCGCACATCGTGCTGCAGCGCCTGGCCCAGCTGCGCCAGGCTGGCCCCCAACTGCCCCGACAGCGCGGCATCGGGATCGCGCGAGGCCCGCAGCAACGCCGCGCGCATCCGCTCCCACATGCCTTCCAGCCAGCGCGCCATCGCCGGGTTGGCGAGCACCTCGTGCTTCATCGCCTCGACCCGGGCCTGGAGTGCGGCATCGTGCATCAGGTCATCGGCCAGCGTGGCCAGCCCTTCCTCGATCTTGGCGCGCAGCGGATGGTCGGGATCGACGATGGTTTCGGCCAGCAGCTTGTAGATCCCGTCGAGGATCCCGTTCGACAGCCGCTCATCCAGCCCGGTCCAGCGCAGGATCGTGTTGGCGCGGGCATGGATCATGTCGCGCAGCAGGCCCTCGTTGGCCTCAAGCGTCAGTCCGGCCCAGCGGATCAAGCTTTCGAGCAGCGGCTTGTGCCGTCCATCGGCGATCGCCGCGCTGGTCAGCTGGCCGAGCAGGGGCGCAATCTCGAGCTTTTCAAGCTGGCTGCGCAGCCCGTGCTTGACCATCCCGCCCAGTTGTTCGGGATCGAGTGACTGCAGCACATCGCCGATCAGGCTGGCAGCCCCGCTGCGCAGCCGCGTCTCGGATTCGCGGCGCGGTTCGGCCAGGAACCGCCCGGCCGCCTGGGCCAGGTGCATCCCGCGCAGCCGCCGCGCGACCACCGGCGGGGTCAGGAAATTCTCGCGCAGGAAGGCCGCCATCGTATCGGCGATGCGGTCCTTGTTTTCAGGGATGATCGCCGTGTGCGGAATCGGCAGGCCCAGCGGATGGCGGAACAGCGCGGTCACCGCAAACCAATCGGCCAGCCCGCCAACCATCGCCGCTTCGCTGAACGCCAGGACATAGGCCCAGGCCGGATGACTGCCCGAAAAGTGCCGCGCTGCCAGGAACAGGGCGGCCATGACCAGCAACAGCCCGGTTGCCGCCCGGCGCATCCGGCGCGCCCGGTCAACGGGCAGGGCCGGCGTGGCGGGCTGCGGCCCCGGACCGGTCAACGCCGCGCTCACTCCGCCGGGAGCGCCTCACCGCCCGGAACCGGCGCTTCGGCATGGCCCGGTTCATAGCTCAGGAACTTGCGCCGCAGCCACGGACCGAGACGCTTTTCAAAGCCATCGGCAAGACTGAACAGCGCCGGGACGATAAGCAGGGTCAGCACGGTCGACATCAGCAGCCCGCCGATCACCACCGTGCCCATCGGCGCGCGCCAGGCCCCGTCACCGCCGAGCGAAACGGCGGTCGGCACCATGCCCGCGGTCATCGCCACGGTGGTCATCACGATCGGCTGGGCGCGCTTGTGCCCGGCCTCGACGATCGCATCGAACTTGCTCGCGCCCTTGCTCATTTCCTCGATCGCGAAGTCGATCAGCAGGATCGAGTTCTTGGCCACGATCCCGAACAGCATCAGCACCCCGATGAACACCGGCATCGACACCGGCTGGCCCACCAGCAGCAGCGCGATCAGCCCGCCCAAGGGCGCGAGGAACAGCGAGCTCATGTTGACCAGCGGCGAAACGAACCGATGGTAGAGCAGCACCAGCACCGAGAACACCAGCAGCACCCCGGCGGCCAGCGCCTTGAGGAAATTGCTGACCATTTCCTGCTGCCACTTGTCCTGCCCGAACGGTTCCTTGGACACGCCGCGCGGCAGGTTCTTCATGATCGGCAGCTTTTCGATCGCGGCCATGGCCGTGCCCTTGACCACACCGGGCGCAAGGTCGCCGCCGATGAACACGCGGCGGTTCTGGTTGTAGCGCTGGATCGAGACCGGGCCCGAACCGAAGCCGATATCCGCCACGGTCGACAGCGGCACCGAACCGCCGCTGGCGGTCGGCACCGGGAGGTTCTGGATGGTCGAGAGATGCTGCCGCGCTTCTTCCGAAAGGCGCACGCGGATCGGCACCTGCCGGTCGGTCAGCGAGAACTTGGCCGCATTCTGATCGATATCGCCAATCGTGGCGATACGGATCGTCTGGCTGAGCGCCGAAGTCGTGACGCCAAGGCTGGCGGCCAGATCAAGCCGCGGGGTGATGATCACTTCGGGGCGGCGCATGTCTGCAGCCACGCGCGGGGCAACCACTTCCTTGAGGCCGCGCATCTGATCGACCAGCGTCGCGGCAGTCTGATCGAGCAGCTGCGAATCCGAACCCGACAGCATGATCGAGATCGGCCGCCCGGTGCCCCCGCCCGGCCCGCCGCCGTTCATGTCCTGGAAGGTCACCCGCGCATCGGGAATCTTCTGCAGTTCAGGGGTCAGGCCGCGTTCGAATTCCATGCTCGTCTTGTCGCGCTTGGGCTTGAGCGTGATGAACACGCGGGCGCTGCCTTCGTTGATCCGTTCAAGCGCGGTCTTCACCTCGGGCTGGCGCATCGCCAGCGCAGCAACCTTGTCGGCCACGGCCTCGGTCTGGGCGAGCGTGGTGCCGGGCACCATCTCGACGCGGATCTGGCTGAAATCGCTGTTCACATCGGGGAAGAACTGCCCGGGGATGACCATCATCAGCACCACGCTGAGCAGGAAGGCCCCGATCCCGGTGCCGACCATCCACACGCGGTGATCGCGCAGCCGCGCCGCAAAGCGCCGCCGCATGGTCAGCCGATGGCCGGCCTCTGCAAGGCGCGCCTTGTAGGCCACCACGCCCGAGACATCGAGCGTCCAGCGCAGCACCTTGAGGTAGCGCTCCATCCACGGCCCGCCGGCATGTTCGGCATGGCCGTGCGCCTTGAGGAAATAGGCCGCGATCATCGGCGTGATCATGCGGGCGACCGCAAGGCTCATCAGCACCGAGATCACGACAGTAAGGCCGAAGTTCTTGAAGAACTGGCCCGAGACGCCGGGCATCAGGCCAACCGGCAGGAACACCGCGACGATCGAGAAGGTGGTCGCGACCACGGCCAGGCCGATTTCGTCCGCCGCGTCGATCGAGGCCTGATAGGCGGTCTTGCCCATGCGCATATGGCGCACGATGTTCTCGATCTCGACGATCGCGTCATCGACCAGCACCCCGGCCACCAGGCCCAGCGCCAGCAGCGAAAGGGTGTTCAGCGTAAAGCCGAACCACACGCTCATGCACCAGAAGGTCGGGATCGCGGACAGCGGGATCGCGATGGCCGAAATCACCGTGGCGCGCCAATCGCGCAGGAAGAAGAACACCACGATGACGGCGAGGATCGCGCCTTCGACCATCGAGGAAATCGAGCTTTCATACTGCTGCTTGGTATAGTCGACCGACGTGAACAGCCGGGTGAAATGGACCCCTGGGTGGTCCTTCTCAAGCTTGCCGATCTCTTCCGAGGCAGTGTCATAGACGGTCACGTCCGAGGCGCCGCGCGCACGCGAAATCCCGAAGGTCACCACCGGCTTGCCGTTGATCTTCCCGGTCGAGGTGATTTCGCTGTAGCTGTCGCTGACCTTGGCAAAATCGGCCAGCTTGACCGTGCGGCCCGCGCCCAGCGGAACGTCGGTCTGCGACAGTTCGAACGCGTTCTGCGCATTGCCCAGCACGCGCACCGACTGGCGCGACCCGGCGATTTCCGCCTTGCCGCCCGCCGCGTTGAGATTGAGCTGGCGCAGCGCGCTGTTGACCTGGCTGGCGGTAACCCCGAGCGACTGCATCCGCGCCGGATCAAGGGTGACGCGGATTTCGCGCTTCACCCCACCGCCGCGGGTCACTTCGGCCATGCCCGGGATCGAAAGCAGGCGCTTCGATACGGTATCGTCGATGAACCACGACAGCTGCTCGATGGTCATGTCATCGGCGGCCACCGCGAAATAGGCGATCGGGTCGGACGAGGTCTGGGCCTTGAACACCTGCGGTTCAAGGATGCCGTCGGGCAGATCGCCGCGGGCCTGATCGACCGCGTTCTTCACCTCGTTGACGGCTTCGTTGATGTTTTCGCCGATCTGGAACTGGACCATCGTCTGGCTGGAGCCCTCCGACGCGGTCGAACTGATCGTTTCCACCCCACTGATCGTGCGCACCGCGGCTTCGACCTTCTGGGTGATCTGGGTCTCGATCTCGGTCGGGGCGGCGCCCGGCTGGGCGATCATCACGATCACCATCGGGAATTCGATGTCGGGGTCGTTCTGGATTTCCATCGACCGGAACGACATGATCCCGGCGAGCATCAACCCGATGAACAGGACGATCGGAACCACCGGGTTGCGGATCGACCAGGCCGAGATATTGCGGAAGTTCATTGCCGGATCCTTCGCGCCCGCGCCCTCAGGGCTGGGCCTGGGTGGGCTTCACGGTTTCGCCGGGCGAGAGGAACCCGCCAGCCCGCAGAACCACGCGTTCACTGCCGCTCAGGCCGCCCGTCACGGCGATGCCGTTGGCGGTTACCAGACCGGTCTTGACGTTGCGGCGCTCGGCCTTGTTGTCCTTGCCGACGATATAGACATAGCTGCCCTGCGCATCGGACAGGATCGCGGATTCGGGGAGCATCGGGGCCACCACCGTGCCCGACTTGATCACCGCCGTGGCGAAGCCGCCGGGGCGCAGATCAGGCGCATAGGCCAGCGCGATGCGCGCCACGCCCTGGCGCGAAGCCGGGTCGATTACCGGGGCAACCTGCCAGACCTGGCCGGTATAGGCGCGCTGCGAGCCAACCGGGGTCACTTCGGCCGAAACGCCGGGGGCCAGCTGGGCCAGATCAAGCTGGCCAAGCTGGGCCTTGAGTTCCATCTCGCCATCCTTGGCAAGGCGGAACAGCACGCCCGAACCGGCGCTGACCACCTGGCCAGGTTCGATCTTGCGTTCGAGCACGAGCCCGGCCGAAGGGGCAACGATATTGAGCCGGCGGGTCTGGGCCTGGAGCACGCCGAGCTGGGCCGAGGCCACGCGGACCTGGGCCGAGGCGGCATCGCGGGTTGCGGTCAGCCGGTCGATGTCAGCCTTGGAGACGAACCCGCGATCAACCAGCTTGAGCCCACGCTCGAGATTGGCCTGGGCGAGTTCGGCATTGGCGCGGGCAACCTGGATCTGGGCCGACTGGCTCGACTGCTGCTGCGACTGGACCGAGCGGTCGATCACGGCCAGCACCTGTCCAGCCCGGACCCACTGGCCGGGTTCGACCAGCACCGAAACCACCTGGCCGCCTTCGCCCGCAACCCCGACCGGCAGTTCGCGCCGTGCAGCCAGCGAACCGGTGGCATTGATTTCGCCGGCAACCGTCGCGCGGCCCGGCGTGACGACCGAAACCACCGGAGACTGGTTGTCCTTGGCATCGGCATCGCTGGCGCTGCCGCGGTGGTTCCAGAACCACACCGCAACCAGCACCAGGACCACGGCCACGGCGATGATCGCCAGCCGCCGCCGCGCCAGGCGGTCTTCCTCGGACGTGTCGAGCAGGGGGTTGTGCTCGTCAGAGCCGGTGGCCGGCTCGGCCGCGTCAATCCTCGAGTCGAAGTTCATTGCCGGAACCGCCTTCATTTTCGGGGCGAATCACGTTCGGTCGGCCAGATGCCGCCGCGCGAATTCTCCCGAGCTGTATTACGATACTATATCACCGCCCGCAAGTGCCCGAAAACAAGGCGCCGCTGCGCGGGGATTTCACCGTTCGGGCAATAAGCACATGCGCCCGGCATGGCAATGGCGGGCTCGGCCAACCGCCATGTCCGGTCTGCAAACGGCACGCCAGCGTGGCATCCCGGCAACGCTCCCCGCCCGGCAACGCGAACGGCCGGCGCAGCCCAGGCTGCACCGGCCGTCTTGCGCGCGGGCCCAGCGGGCCTGCGGCGCGGCGTTCAATACTTGAGCTGGCGCTCGTAGAGATCGCGGTAGTGCTGGATGTGCGTCACGCGCAGGCCCTTGAGCCCCGAACGCTCGATCGCCCGCTGCCACGACGCAAATTCCTCCAGCGTCAGGCTGTAACGCTCGCAGACCTCGTCAATGGTCAGCAAGCCGCCATTGACCGCGGCGACCACTTCAGCCTTGCGGCGCACCACCCAGCGGCGGGTGTCGGGCGACGGCAGCGATTCCAGGGTCAGGGGCTCGCCAAGCGGGCCGATTACCATCGCGGGTCGAATCTTCTGGTTTTCGATCATCATTGTCCTCGACCGCCGGCTTCAAAATCTGCGGCGACACCGCCTGCAATGCCCCCAGCAAATTTGCCATCCGCTGAATCAGTTGGGTTAACGCCCCGTGAGCCAAGCCCCCGGGCCAACCCCGCGTGCCAGTTCGCAAAGCCGCCAAATGCACCGCACAGCGGCCCCATGACCGCGCTGCGTTCACGCCGCGCCCTGTGCGCCGCCAGCAACCGGACGCGCAGATGTCCCCAATCGGGGACAGCCTCGGGGGGCGCGGCGCCCAGCGGATCGAATGCGATATCCATGCCCCCGCTCTAGACCCGACAAGGTCAAGATCGGGTAAAGCCCGGCTTTACCTTGTGTTGACCGAGCTTACCAAATTGCAGCGCCGCGGCTGCGGGCCCGTTCGCAGAGCTTTGCGCGCGGCCACCTCAAGGTGTAAGGGCGCAGCCACGATGACCGACCCCGCCGCACTCTCGCTCGATCCTGCCGATTTGTTCCAGCTTGGCGCACCGCTGGCGGGCAAGCGAATCGTCGTCGCCATGTCGGGCGGGGTCGACAGTTCCGTCGTGGCCGCGCTGGCTGCGCAAAGCGGCGCCGAGACGATCGGCATCACGCTCCAGCTCTATGACTATGGCGCTGCCACCGGGCGCAAGGGTGCGTGCTGCGCCGGCGACGATATTCGCGATGCGCGGGCCGTGGCCGATCGGCTTGGCATCGCGCACCATGTGGTCGACCATGAAAGCGCGTTTCGCGAGGAGGTCGTCGAACGCTTTGCGGATGACTACATGGCCGGGCGCACGCCGATCCCCTGCATCCGCTGCAACATGGGGCCGAAATTCACCGACCTCCTGGCCATGGCGCGCGAATTGGGGGCCGACTGCCTGGCCACCGGCCACTATGTGCGCCGGGTGATCGGCCCGGCCGGCGCCGAACTGCACCGCGCCGCCGATCCGGCCCGCGACCAGAGCTATTTCCTTTATGCCACCACCGAAGCGCAGCTCGATTTCCTGCGCTTTCCGCTAGGCGGCATGCCCAAGACCCAGGTTCGCGAACTGGCCGAGGCCGCAGGCCTGCGCAACGCCGCCAAGCCCGACAGCCAGGACATCTGCTTCGTCCCCGATGGTGACTATGCCAAGGTCGTGCGCGCGGTTCGCCCCGAGGCCGAAACGGCCGGCGACATCGTCGATGTGACCAGCGGTGCAGTGCTGGGCCGGCACAAGGGGATCATCCACTATACCGTTGGCCAGCGTCGCGGGCTGGAAATCGGCGGCCAGGCCGAACCGCTTTACGTGACCGGGATCGATGCGGCCCAGCACCGGGTGCTGGTTGGCCCCCGGCGGTTGCTGGCCGTCAGCGCCGCACGGCTCAGCGATACCAACCGCATCGGATCGCTGGGCGATGAACCCCTGATGGCGAAGGTCCGCTCGCTCGCCAAGCCGGTGCCGGTAACGCTTGAAGGGTCGCTGGGCGATGGCGCGGCCACCACGATCCGGTTCGCGCAGAGCGAATACGGCGTCGCCCCGGGCCAGGCCGCGGTGCTCTATGCCGGAGAGCGTGTGGTCGGCGGGGGCTGGATCGAGGAAACCGTTCCGGCCTGATCAGGCGCAGGGCTGCGCGATCAGGCAGCGCCCGGCCCATTCCACCGCGGCAAGGGTCGATGCTGCCGCGCATTCGCCCGGCGCTACCTGCATGCCATCAACCACGACGGCGCTGTCGAGCGGGATGACCAGCAGCGGCCCCGCATACCGCGCGGCTGTCGCCGCATCAGGCGCGCCATCGAGCCGGTCGAGCCGGAAATGCGGCCCTTCGACCAGGGTCACCGGCCCGCAATCGGGCACCGTGCGGCGCAGCGCCGGATCGTGCGCGCGCCCCCGCGCCACGGCAATGCCATCATCGAGGTGCAGTTCGCGCGGGCGGCCATAATCATAGAGCCGCCAGGTGATATCGGCGTTCTGCTGAACCTCGATCAGGCTGACCCCGGCGCCGATCGCGTGGACCGTGCCAGCCGGAATATAGAAGAAATCGCCCGCCGCGACGGGATGCCATTCGAGCAGATCCTCGATGCTGCCGTCAAGCGCGGCTGCACGCATCGCATCGCCCCCCAGCGCCTCGGCAAACCCGATCCCGAGCCGCGCGCCCGGTTCGGCCGCGGTTACCAGCCAGCATTCTTCCTTGCCGCGCGGCCCCAGCCCGCGGGCCTGGGCATCGGCATCGGAAGGGTGCACCTGAACCGACAGCGGCGCACTGGTGAAGATGTATTTGACCAGCAGGCTTTCGAGTTCCGGCGGAGAGACGAAGCATGCTTCACCGATCACCGTGCCGGCTGGCGCGATGAAAGGTGGCGGCAGCACCGCACGGCCCCACGGTCTTGCAACCAGCGTGACGGGCAGGCGCGCGCTCACTGGTTGGCAGCGCCCTTGAGCTTGCCGACCTGCTGCACGCCAGCGCGGGTGGTGATCATCACCTCGTCCCCGTCGACCACCACGATCACGTCCTCAAGCCCGATCACCGAAACCCGCGGACCATCGCTTTCAACCAGCACGTTCCGGCAATCGACCAGTTCGGCCGGGCCGCGCACCGCATTGCCCCGCTCATCGCGCGGCCGCGCTTCGTGCAGTGCATCCCAGTTGCCGATGTCGGACCAGCCCATCTGGGCCGGAACCAGCGCGGCATGGGCGGTGTTTTCCATCACCGCGTAGTCAACCGATTCGCTGTCGATCGCGGCGAATTCGGCCGCGCCCGGATGGAACCGGTTGCCCTCTTCGTGCCCGGCCGCAACCGCGGCGCGCGCCGCAGCCGCGATGCGCGGGCGGTGGGCGGCCAGCTCCGCAAGGAAGGTGCCCGCGCGAAACGCGAAGATCCCGCCATTCCAGGCATAGCCACCCTCGGCCAGAAAGCCGCGCGCGGTTTCCAGATCAGGCTTTTCGACGAAGCGCGCGGTGCGGAAACCCGCTGCGCCGATCGGCTCGCCGCGCTGGAGATAGCCGAACCCGGTTTCAGGCGCGGTCGCCTCGATCCCGAGCGAAACCAGCCAGCCTTCGGCGGCAAGCTGCGCCGCAGCCCCGGCGGCGGCGCGAAATGCGGCGACATCGGCAATGTGGTGATCGCTCGGGCAGACCAGCATCACGGCGTCTTCAGGCAACCGCAGCGCGGCGAGCGCGATTGCCGCCGCGGTGTTGCGCGCCGCGGGCTCGACGATCAGCTGCGCGCCGGAAACGCCGCCCAGCTGGGCCTCGATATGCGGCACATGCGCCCCTCCGCCGACCACGATCGGCGCGGCAAAGCCCGCCTCGGCAGCGCAGCGCGCCAGGGTCGCCTCGAACAGCGTCGCATCACCGACCAGCGGCAGGAACGGCTTGGGCTTGGCCGCCCGGCTGCGCGGCCACAGCCGCGTGCCAGA
>JAYSCF010000040.1:0-11868 GCA_041915005.1 Novosphingobium sp. | reverse complement strand
AAGGCGATGTTGACGTCGCGATAGGCGTTCTCGACCAGCTTGGTCATTTCGGCGCTGCGGGCATCGGTGGTCACGCAGGTGCCGCGCACGAACAGCTTGTAGAAGGCCAGCGCCTTGCGCGCGCAGCGCGGGGTGATCCCGCCGATCGAGCGGTCGTTGCCGGCAAGTTCTTCCAGAATGCGCCCCGGCAGGACGCGCTCGGGGCAATAGGCGATCGAAACATCGGGGGTTTCGGCGGTCAGCCCCGGGCATTTGAGATCGGGCCGGGCGGCGGCGATCAGATCACGCAGCGCCTCGGTGGTGCCGACCGGCGAGGTCGATTCAAGGATCACCGTATCGCCCGCCTTGAGCACCCGGGCCACGGCTTCGCCGGCGGCCAAAACATAGGAAATGTCGGGGGCATGATCGGCATCGAACGGGGTCGGCACGGCGATCACGAAGACGTCGGCGGCGGCCATTTCGGTCGAGGCCGACAGCAGCCCGCGCGCAACCACGCCCTGAACCAGGCCATCAAGATCGACTTCCTCGATGTGGATTTCGCCGCGGTTGATCGTCTCGACCACGTGGGCCGAAACATCGACCCCGCGCACCCGGCAGCCCGCCCGTGCGACGATTGCCGCAGTGGGCAGGCCGATATAGCCTAGGCCAACAACACAGACTTGCGGTTTAACGTCCGATTTCATGTCCGATCAGCTCCACGATCCGGCTGGCGGCGTGGCCATCCCCAAAGGGGTTGTGCGCCCGCGCCATGCTTTCGTAGGCACTGCTATCGTCGAGAAGCCTGAAGATTTCGGAAACGATCCGCGCCGTGTCGGTGCCAACCAGCCGCGCGGTCCCGGCGCTGACCCCTTCGGGGCGTTCGGTCGTCTCGCGCATCACCAGCACCGGCTTGCCCAGCGCGGGGGCCTCTTCCTGCACCCCGCCGCTATCGGTCAGCATGATCTCGGCCAGGCCGAGAAGATGCGCGAAATGCGGGTAATCGAGCGGTTCGATCAGCGCGACATTGGCCAGCCCGCCGAGCGCGCCGTCCATCACCTTGCGGACATTGGGATTGGGGTGGACCGGGAAGATCACCGCCACGTCATCGCGCGCGGCAATCGCGCGCACCGCCTCGGCAATGGCTTCCAGTCCGCCGCCGAAATTTTCGCGGCGGTGGCTGGTCACCCCGATGATCCGCTTGCCGGCAAAGCGCGCCTCAAGCGGGGCCAGCCCTGCCACCAGCGCGGGTTCGGCCGCGATCCGTGCACCGACCCAGTGCAGCGCGTCGATCACCGTGTTGCCGGTGACATGGACCCGCGCGGGAGCGACGTTTTCGGCCAGCAGCGCGGCCTCGCTCACCGTGGTCGGGGCAAAATGCAGGCTGGCGATCGCGCCGATGATCTTACGGTTCACCTCCTCGGGCCAGGGATGGTAGATCTCACCCGAACGCAGCCCGGCTTCGACATGATCAACCGGAATCTTGCGGTAATAGGCCGCCAGCGCGCCGGCCATGGCCGTGGCGGTATCGCCCTGCACCATCACCCGGTCGGGCCGCTCGGCATCCATCACCCGGCCCAGCTGCGTCAGCAGCGCGGCGGTCAGGCCATCCAGCGTCTGGTCGGGCTTCATCAGGTCAAGATCGTGGTCGGGCACGATCCCGGCGATCTCCAGCACCTGGTCAAGCATCGCGCGGTGCTGGGCCGAAACGCAGACCACCGGCGCAAAGCGCGGATCGGCCTTGAGCGCGGCAATCACCGGGAACAGCTTGATCGCTTCGGGGCGAGTCCCGAAAACGACGAGAATCTTGTGGGCAGGCTTGGTCATGGCTGCCGGACCTAACGCACGAATATTAACCACAAAATAAGAGCGCGACGATATGCGCCGCACCGACTATTGGGAGTTTCCATGCGTGTTCTGGTTACCGGCGCGGCCGGATTCATCGGGTTTCATCTGGCTGAGCGCCTGCTGGCGCGCGGCGACGTGGTGATCGGGATCGACAATCTCAACGACTATTACCAGGTCAGCCTCAAGCGCGACCGGGTTGCAAGCCTGGTACAAGCGGGTGGCAACCGCTTTGCCTTCCACCAGGTCGATTTTGCCGACATGGCCGCGCTCGATGCGGCGCTCGATGGCTGCGGGATCGACCGGATCGTCCACCTCGGCGCCCAGGCCGGGGTGCGCTACAGCCTGGAAAACCCCCAGGCCTATGTCGCCTCGAACCTGGCAGGCCACGTCAACCTGCTCGAGCTGGCGCGCCACCGCGCGGTCGAGCACATGGTCTATGCCAGCTCGTCGTCGGTCTATGGCGGCAATGCCAAGCTGCCCTTCGCGGTCGAGGACCGGGTCGATCATCCCGTCTCGCTCTATGCCGCGACCAAGCGCGCCGATGAACTGATGAGCGAAACCTACGCCCACCTGTTTCGCTTGCCGCTGACAGGCTTGCGCTTCTTCACGGTCTATGGCCCGTGGGGGCGGCCCGACATGATGCTGTGGAACTTTACGGCCAAGATCCTGGCGGGCGAACCGATCCCGGTCTTCAACCACGGCGAGATGTGGCGCGACTTTACCTATATCGACGACATCATCGCCGGGGTGGTGGCCTGCCTCGATCATCCCCCGGCAGACGATGGCGCGCCAAAGGCCGGCGGCAGCGTGAAACCGCACGCGCTCTACAACATCGGCAACAACCGCTCGGAACACCTGATGAAGGTGGTAGGCCTGCTCGAAGAGGCCTGCGGCAGGAAGGCCCAGCTTGATCTGCTACCGATGCAGCCCGGCGACGTGCCCCGGACCTATGCCGACATCACCGCGATCGCGGCCGACCTTGGCTATGCGCCAACCACCGCGATCGAAGAGGGTGTCCCCAGCTTTGTGCGCTGGTACCGGGCCTATCACGGCGTCTGACACTTGATGCCGCGCGCTTGGGACGGCATCACACGGCCATGTCGATTCTCAGTGACCGTTGGATCCGCGAAGAAGCCCGCCGCTCGGGCATGATCGAACCCTTTGTCGAGCGCCAGCAGCGCGATGGCTGCATCAGCTATGGCCTGTCATCCTATGGCTATGACGCGCGCGTGGCGGATGAATTCAAGGTCTTCACCAACGTCCATTCGGCGGTGGTCGATCCCAAGAACTTTTCCGATGACAGCTTCGTCGACATGAAGACCGACTGCTGCATCATCCCGCCCAATTCCTTCGCGCTGGCGCGCACGGTCGAATATTTCCGCATCCCGCGCGACGTGCTGGTGATCTGCCTGGGCAAGAGCACTTATGCCCGCTGCGGGATCATCGTGAACGTCACCCCGCTGGAGCCGGAATGGGAAGGCCACGTGACGCTGGAATTTTCCAACACCACTCCGCTGCCCGCGAAGATCTATGCCAACGAAGGGGCCTGCCAGTTCCTGTTCCTGCAAGGGAACGAACCGTGCGAGGTCAGCTATGGCGACCGATCGGGCAAGTACATGGGCCAGCGCGGGGTTACCCTTCCCCGCCTGTAAGCAGGAGCAGCGCCAATGACCGCCCCGATGTTCGACCAGTGGCGCGCCCGATCCCCCTATTACGACGACAGCCACGAAGCGGTGTGCGACACCGTCCGCGCTTTCGTCGCGCGGGAAATCACCCCGCATGTCGATGAATGGGAAGCCGCCGGGCAATTGCCGCGCGACCTGCACAGGAAGGCCGCCGCAGCTGGCGTGCTGGGGCTGAACTATCCGGAGGAATTCGGCGGCACCGGCAGTGCGTTCGATCTGTTTCACAGCCTGGTCCAGACCGAGGAGCTGGCCCGGCCCGGCGCGGGCGGCATCTGCGCCTCGCTGATGACTCACGGCATCGGTCTGCCCCCGATCCTGGCGATGGGCAGCGACGCACTGAAGCGTCGGATTGCGCCCGCCGTTCTGGCCGGGGAAAAGCTAATCTGCCTGGGCATCACCGAACCGGGCGGAGGATCGGACGTCGCCAACCTGCGCACCAAGGCCGAGCGCAAAGGCTCCGCCTATGTCGTGACTGGCGAAAAGACCTACATCACCACCGGCATGCGGGCGGACTATGTGACGCTGGCCGTGCGCACCGGCGGCCCCGGCATTGGCGGCATTTCCCTGCTGCTGGTCGAGCTGGACCGGCAAGGGGTGACCCGCACGCCGCTCGCCAAGATGGGCTGGCTCGCCAGCGATACGGCGACGATCCATTTCGACAATGTCGAGGTTCCGGCCGAGAACCTGATCGGGCCGGAGAACGGCGGGTTCGCCGGGATCATGCGCAACTTCAACGGCGAGCGGCTGGGGATGAGCCAGCAGGCCAACGCCTTTGCCCGGATCTGCTTCGAGGACGCACTGGACTGGGCGCGGCAACGCGAAACCTTTGGCAAGCCGCTGGTGACCAACCAGGTGATCCGCCACAAGCTGGCCGACATGATCCGCCGCATCCAGGCGACGCAGGCGTGGATCGACCAGTGCGCGTGGACCGTGATGCAGGGCAATCCCTTCCCGGGCGATTTCGCGCTGCTCAAAGTCCAGGCGACCCAGACCATGGAATTCTGCGCGCGCGAGGCCTGCCAGATCCTGGGCGGGGCCAGCTTCATGCGCGGCAGCCGGATCGAGCGGATCTACCGCGAGGTCCGCGTCATGGCAATCGGCGGCGGCAGCGAGGAGATCATGTTCGATCTTGCCAGCCGGCAATACCACTTCTGACATTTCGCTTGCGTGCCGTAGCGTAATCGATTCTCCTGTCCATCCCAGAGGCCGCGATGGGCGGCCCAATGGGGGGAGAGAGAATATGTCGAATCTCGCAGCGCCGCTTGGGCGCGTGTTGATGGCGCTGATCTTCATTCTGGGCGGGGTCAGCAAGCTGGGCGCGATCGCCGCGACCGGCGCCTATATGCAGGCCATGGGCGTGCCCGCGGCGCTGGCGCTTCCCGCCGCCCTGTTTGAACTGCTGGGCGGGCTGGCGATCCTGGTCGGCTTCCAGACCCGGATCGTGGCACTGGCGCTGGCAGCCTTCTGCCTCGTCACGGCAGCGATCTTCCATCGCAACTTCGCCGACCAGATGACCATGGTCATGTTCATGAAGAACCTTGCCATGGCCGGCGGTTTCCTGACCCTCTATGCCCACGGCGCCGGCGCCATGAGCATCGACGCACGCAAGGGTGGCTGATCCGCCCCGTCTGCCGTAACGTCGGGCAAATTCAGTTCGACATTGCCATCGGATCGTGCAGGTTCAGCCCAGCCGGACGGTGCAGATTCGGTGGCAATGGAGAGCTTGAATGACCGCCCAGACCGCCGGAAAGGCTGATCGTCCGTTCGATATCGTCGTTTATGGGGCCACCGGCTATACCGGCCGCCTCGTCGCCGAATACCTTGCCCACCACTATCAGGGGAAAGGCCCGAAATGGGCCATGGCGGGGCGCAGCGCCGCAAAGCTGGCCGAAGTGCGCGATCTGATCGGCGCGCCCGCCGATACCCCGCTGATCATTGCCAATTCCGATGATCCTGCCAGCATGCAGGCCCTCGCCGAACAGACCCGCGTGGTGATCACCACCGTGGGCCCATACCAGCTCTATGGCGAACCGCTGCTGGCGGCCTGCGTGGCCGCAGGCACCGACTATGCGGACCTCTGCGGCGAGCCGGTGTGGATGCGCCAGATGGCTGACAAGTACCACGCCGCCGCCCAGGCTTCGGGCGCGCGGATCGCCTTTTCCTCAGGCTTCGATTCGATCCCGTTCGATCTGGGCGTGCTGATGCTGCAACAGGCGGCCAGGGCCCGCTTCGGCGCACCGGCGCCGCGCGTGAAGGGCCGGGTGCGCGCGATGCAGGGCAAGTTCTCGGGCGGCACCGCGGCCAGCCTGACCGCAACGCTGGACACGCTCAAACAGCATCCCGCGCTGCTGCAATACATGATGAGCCCGTTCGGCCTGACCCCGGGCTTCACCGGCCCCGATCAACCGCTGGGCGATGCGCCGCTCCATGACGATGCGCTGGGTTCGTGGTGCGCGCCCTTCATCATGGCCACGATCAACACCAAGAACGTCCACCGCACCAACTTCCTGCTGGGGCACCCCTACGGCGCGGACTTCGTCTATGATGAAATGGTCCTGACCGGCCCCGGCGAACAGGGCGAGGCGATCGCCCGGCACATGGCCAGCACGCCGATGATCGGCAATGCCAACGATCCCAAGCCCGGCGAAGGCCCGACCAAGGAAGAGCGCGACACCGGCTTCTACGACGTGCTGTTCATCGGCGAATATCCCGATGGCCGCAGCCTGCGCTATGGGGTCAAGGGGCGCTACGATCCGGGCTATGGCTCGACCAGCCGGATGATCGCGGAAACCGGGATCGCATTGCTGTCGTGCCAGGCCGAAGGCGCAATCGCCACCCCGGGCGCGCTGCTGGGCGAAGCGCTGGTCAAGCGGCTGGGCGAACACGCCGAGATTACTTTCGCGATTGAGGATTGAGGCGGGTGGCAGACAGCCTCACCCCTGCGGGCGCCTGGCCCGGCATGATCGGCTGCGCGAGCATCGTCTTGTGAGCGAGGCCCCGCGCGACAGCGAATGGCGGGTCGGCTGGCGGATCGCCAGTGCGGCGGCGCTGGCCAATGCCACCGGCATATCGCTGATGTTCTATACCTTCTCGATGTTCCTGATCCCGATGGCGCAGGAACTAGGGCTGAGCCGCGGCCAGACCGGCATGGTCCAGGCGCTGATCATCACCGCCGCGCTGGGCGCGCCGCTGATCGGGTGGCTGGCCGATCGCTATGGCTTCCACAAGGTGTTCATCGGCTCGAGCCTGCTGATGGGCGCGATCGAGCTGACCCAGGCCCGGCTGATGCATGGGATCGGCGTCCTCGGCACCACCGTGGCGCTGGCCGGAATCGTCGGCGGCGGGGCCTCGGCGGTGTTGCTGACCCGCCCGGTCAATGCGCACTTCCGGCGCTATCGCGGACTGGCGCTGGGGATCGTCGGGGCCGGGGCTTCGGTCGCGACCATTTTCGTGCCGCCGATCCTGCAACAGGTAATCGCGACTTCGGGCTGGCGCAGCGGCTTCATGATGCTGGCGCTGATCGGCCTGGTCATCGGGATGCCGCTGGTGCTGCTGCTGATGCCGCGCGGCATGGCGATAGCCGCACCTGCCCCACTGGCCGGCGGCGCGGGCGGCAAGAGCGATGCAGCCTTCCTCAAGGCGCGCGATTTCTGGCAGCTCGCCGGGGCCAATTTCCTCGCCAACATCGCGATCTCGGGGGCGGTCAGCCAGCTCTCGCCGATGATCCAGGACGAGGGCCTTTCCGCCAAGACCGCAGCGCTCGGGCTGTCGGCTTTTGCCGCCGGGCAGTTCGTCGGCAAGATTGGCGGGGGCTGGCTGCTCGATCGGTTCGACCCGCGCCTGATCGCGATCCTGATGACCGCGATCCCGGGCACCGGTTTTGCCGTCTTCCTGCTCCATACCACGCTGGCCGCGCCGGTCATGGCGGCCTGTGCCGTGCTGGGGATGCTGCAGGGCGCGGACATGGGCATCTTCGCCTACTTCGTCGCCCGGCGGTTTGGCACGGCGCGCTATGGCACGGTGTTCGGCGCGCTCCACGGGCTGGGCTGGATCGGCACGGCGCTGGGCATCATCGGCTTTGGCCTGACCTTCGACCGGTTTGGCAGCTATGCCCCGATTCAGGCCGTCTCGATCGGCCTCTTGATGATCACCGCGCTGTTGTTCGTGCCGGTGCGGCTGGGGGCAGAACCGGCAGAGGCGCGCTAAATAAGCGGAAGCATCACCGGGCCGGGGGAGTGGGCCGGTGATGTCCTGTTTCAATCTACCCTAGAGCGCCGCCGCGCTGGCCTCGGCCACGGCGCGGGCGCGGGGCTCGGGCACGCCCAGCCCGGTCAACCCCAGCACCAGCATTTCGCGCAGCCGCACCGCCGCATCGGCGCGCGTCGGCTGGCGCTCGATCACGTTGAGCTGGGCCACCTGGCACAGCCCGAGCCAATACCGCACCCCGGTGCTGGCGGCCTCGGGCCGGGCCAGCCCGGCGGCGACTAGCCGCTCGATGTCGGCGCGCACCACGCGATTGAGATCGTGGCCCTGGCCGGTTGCCGCTTCCAATCCGCGCAGCATCACGATCGCGCGCGCGCGGTCGGTCAGCGCGAAATCGACCGCCACGCGCATCCCGCCCGCCAGCCGCACCACCGGATCGCTTTCCCCATCGTTCGCCGCGCCCACCCGCGCTTCCAGCTCCATCCGGACCGCGGCCCCGATCGCATTTGCAAAGCCGGGCTTGTCGATGAAATGGTTGAAGAAGCTGCCCTTGGCCACGCCGGCGCGGGCGACGACCTCGTCGATCGCGATGGCATCGATCGGACGTTCGGCAAGCAGGTCAAACCCGGCGGCAAGCAAGGCTGCGCGGGTGCGCGCCGCACGGGGACTGGACTGGGGGGAGGAACTGGCCATGGCCGCTCGATACTCTTCTTGACTGAATGGTCAACAAGGCTAATTTGACCAAACAGTCAAGTGCGAATCACAGACTTCGCACCGGCGGGAGAGAGACAGTGAGCGTGATCCGCATCGAAGATATCGCCCATGTGCGCTATGCGGCGCCCGACCTTGCCGAAATGCAGCGCTTCCTGACCGATTTCGGCCTGGCCTGCTTTGCCCAAGACGGGCGGCTCTATGCCCGGGGCACCGATGGGCGTCCGTTCCTCCACGTGACCGAGCCGGGCGAAGCGGGCTTTCGCGCACTCGGGCTGCGCGCGGCGAGCATCGCCGATCTTGCCGCGCTGGCCGCGCATGAAGGCACCGTGGTGGACGACCTTGGCGAACCCGGCGGGGGCAAGATCGTGCGCCTGACCGATCCCGATGGCTTCCACGTCGAAGTTGTCGCCGGGCAAGCCCAGGCCGAAGCCAGCCTGCCCTTCCCCGACCTGCCGCGCAACACAGCCGCCACGCGCCCGCGCTTTCGCCAGCTGGTACGGCTTGCGCCCGGCCCGGCCCATGTCCGCCGGATTGGCCACGCCGTGCTCAACGTGTCGGACTTCCGGCGCTCGGAAAGCTGGTACAAGGCGCGCTTCGGCTTCCTCACCTCGGACGAGGTCGAAGCCGCCAAGGGCGTGCCGCTGGGCGCCTTCATGCGCTGCGACCGGGGCGACAAGCCGGCCGATCACCACACCCTGTTCCTGGCCCAGCTGCCGCAGAAGATCGACGTGCTGCACGCCGCCTTCGAAGTCGCCAATCTCGATGACCTGATGCTGGGCCATCAGCACCTCAAGGCCGCGCGGCGCGATCCCGCCTGGGGGGTGGGCCGCCATGTCATGGGCAGCCAGGTGTTCGATTACTGGCGCGACCCGTGGGGTCACGAACTTGAACACTGGACCGATGGCGATCTGCTGACCGCCGCCGATCCGGCCCAGATCATGCCGATGAGCGCGCTGCTGGGCGTGCAATGGGGCAGCCCCCACCCGATGTTCGCCGGCAAGGCCCCGCCGCCCGCCGGGCTCGTCGCCTTCTTCACCGCTCTCAACCTGCGCATCAAGCGGCTGTTTGGCCGCAGCTCGAAAGGAATCCCCGCATGAAACTCGCCACCTATCAAGCCGACGGCCAGACCCGCACCGGGATCGTGGTGGGCGATACCATCATCGACACCGGCCTTGATGGCACCATGATCGACCTGATTGCCCGCTGGGATGAGGTGAAGCCCCAGCTCGAAGCCAAGGCCGCGGCCGGCGGCGGCGCGGCGCTCGCCTCGGTCCACCTTTGCGCGCCGGTGCAGCGCCCGGGCAAGATCTTCGCGATCGGGCTCAACTATGCCGACCACATCGCGGAATCGAACATGGGCACGCCTGAACGGCAGGTGTGGTTCACCAAGGCCCAGACCAGCGTCAACGGCCCCTACGATCCGATCCTCATCGCGCGCGGCACCATGACCAACGACTACGAGGCTGAAATGGTCGCCGTGATCGGCAAGCGCGCCAAGCACGTCAGCGCCGCCGAGGCGAAGGATTACGTGTTCGGCTACTGCGTCGGCAACGATGCCACCGAACGCATGACCCAGCACGCCACCCCACAGTGGTCGCTGGGCAAAAGCTTTGACACCCACGCCCCGATGGGCCCGTGGCTGACCACCGCGGACGCAATCGGCGATCCCCACCGGCTGGGCATCCGCTGCTTCGTCAACGGCGAAAAGCGCCAGGATTCGAACACCCAGCACCTCGTCTTCAACCTGTGGGAGCAGATCGCGCACCTTTCGGCAGCGATGACGCTCGAACCGGGCGACGTGATCTTCACCGGCACCCCGGGCGGGATCGGTGCGGCGATGGACCCGCGCCGCTTTCTCCAGCCCGGCGACGTGGTGCGGATCGAGATCGACGAACTCGGCCACATCGAAGGCACGATGCAGGCAGAAGGATAAGACCATGGCGGCAGAGGCGCGGTTCGATTGCGATGTGCTGATTGCTGGCGGTGGCCCCACCGGGGTCACGCTGGCGCTGCTTCTGGCGCGGCGCGGGGTGTCAGTGATCGTCGCGGAAAAGGAAGCGGCGATCTACCCGCTCCCGCGCGCCGCCCACCTCGATCACGAAACGATCCGCATCCTTCAGGAAGCCGGCGTGGCCGAAGCGGTGATCGCCACCAGCCGCACCACCGATCGCTATGACTTCCTGACGGCGAGCGGCGAAATCCTGCTGCGGTTCGAAGGATCGGACCGGATCGGGGCCGGGGGCTGGCCCAGCGCCAACATGATCCACCAGCCCAGCGTCGAGGCGGCGCTGCGCGCCAAGCTGGCCGACTATCCGCAGGCCGCGCTGCAGTCATGCTGGGAACTGCTGTCCTTTGCCGACGATGGCGCCGGCATCACCGCCCGGTTGGCCACCCCCGGCGGCGAACGATCCCTGCGCGCGCGCTATCTGGTTGGCGCCGATGGCGCGCGCAGCCCGGTGCGCGAGGCCTGCGGCATCCCGTTCGAGGATCTCGGCTTCGAGGAACCCTGGCTCGTGGTCGATACCATCGTCCACGATTTCGACCGGCTGCCCAAGGCCAACCTCCAGATCTGCGATCCGGCGCGCCCCACCACCTGCGTGTTGATGGGCGAAGGCCGGCATCGCTGGGAATTCATGATCCTGCCGGGCGAAGACCCCGCGACCGTCAGCGCCGATGCCTCGATCGAGGCGCTGCTCGCCCCGTGGAACGTCACCGGCGCGGTCAGCCTCGAACGCAAGGCCGTCTACACCTTCCGTGCGCGCATTGCCCAGCAGTGGCGCAAGGGCCGCACCCTGCTTGCCGGCGATGCCGCGCACCAGACCCCGCCCTTTGCCGGGCAAGGCATGTGTTCGGGCTTGCGTGATGCGGCCAACCTTGCCTGGAAGCTGGCCGCCGTAACCCGGGACGGCGCGGCCGATGCCCTGCTCGACAGCTACCAGCCCGAACGCGTGCCCAACCTGCGCGCCACGATCGAGATGGCGGTGATGATGGGCCGCACGGTGTGCATTACCGATCCCGCCGCCGCCGCGATGCGCGATGCCCAGATGCTTGCCGCGCGCGAGGCCGGCCAAGGCGGCGATGGCGCGCTGGAATATCCGCCGATCGCCAGCGGCATGATCCTCACCGGCAGCCCCGGTGCGGGCAGCTACTTCCCCCAACCGGTCGGCTCGCACGGCGAACGGCTCGACGATGTGCTGGGCCTCGGCCACTGGCTGCTGAGCCGCGAGGCCCTCGGCCAGCCGGCCCTTGCCCCCTTTGCCCCGGCGCTGGCCGCCTGGCTCGACCAACATGGCGCGCCAGCCGTCCTGGTCCGCCCCGATCGCTATGTCTTCGGCACAGGCGATTCCCCCGCCCTTGCGGCAGCCTGGCAATCAGCGATGCGGGGTGAAGTGGAGCGGGTGAAGGGAATCGAACCCTCGTCGTAAGCTTGGGAAGCTTCTGC
>JAYSCF010000039.1:0-11973 GCA_041915005.1 Novosphingobium sp. | reverse complement strand
GATGGCCTTGCAGCCCAAGGGGATCTGCATGCGGGCCAGTTCGGCCAGCACTGCGGTGCGTTGATCCAGGGCATTGGCGGGCAGATCGGCGGTCTCGGCAGCATAGCGATCAAGCCAGGCCGGGCGCAGCCGCATCCGCATGACCAGCGCGCGCTGCCCGGCGGGGTTACGCTCGAACGGATCGAACAGGGCGCGCTGCGCGGCCAGCGCGGGCTGCCCGCGCAGCAGGGCGTCAAGCCGCAACGCGGCCGCGGCATAGTCGCTCACGGCAAGGGCGCGGTCGAGCCAATAGGCCTGGGTATAGGGCACCCGCCAGCCCAGCTGCCCCGCCACGCGAAAGGCGCGTTCTGCCCCGGCGGGATCATGGCTGGCCGCCCGCGCCGCGCCGAGCAGGGCCGTGCTGGCAGGATCGAGCGGGGCTGCCCGAAGCGCTGCCTGGGCGCTGCGGAGCGCGGCGGCCGCATCGCCGCCGGCCAACTGATCGCGGCCCAGGGCGCGCAGGCTTTGATCCGCAAAAACCGAAGGCACCCTGGCGGCAAGCCCCGAATTTGTGGGTGCGAGCCGGTCTGCCGCGCTGCCCAGGGCGAGCAGGCCATAGCACACCGCGCCCGCCAACCCGAGCAGCCGCATGCGCGCGCGGCGGGCCATGTCAGGCCTTCGCCTCGGCGCCGTCGTGGCGGTAGTGGCCGTAATCGTGGCCGTAATAGTCCGAATAGCGATGGCCGCTTTTGCCGGGGTCGAATTTGGTCAGCACGGCGCCAAGCAGGATCGGCCGCATCGCGCGCAACCGGCGCAGCGATGATTTGAGCGCGCCGCGGTGGCCGCGTTCGCTTTCGATCACGAAGACCACGCCATCGACCAGCGCCGACATCGCCGGGGCATCGGCCAGCCCCAGGATCGGCGGACTGTCGATGACCACCACGGCAAAATTGCGCGCGGCCTCTTCGAGCAGTTCCTCGAACCGGGCGGTGGCGATGAGTTCGGTCGGGCTGGGCGGGATCGGGCCGGCGCCGATGACCCACAGGTTGTCGCGCCCGCTCGCCATCTGCACGGCATCGAGGGTTTCGCGGCTGGTCAGCAAAGTCGACAGCCCGGGTTCGCCGGGCAGCGCCAGCCGCTGGTGCACCGAGGGGCGACGCAGGTCGGCATCGATCAGCAAGGTGCGCTTGCCCATCCGCGCAAAGCCTTCTGCCAGGGCAAGGCTGGTGGTGCTTTTGCCTTCGCCGGCCTGGGCGCTGGTGACCAGCAGGATTTGCGGCATGCCGTGCGGGGTTGAATAGAGCAGCGCTGCGCGCAGCGAATTGTAGGCTTCGGAAATCGGCGATTTGGGATCGCGCATGGCATCGTCCGGGGTGCTGCCCGCCGCGCTGGGCACCACCCCGAGCAAGGCGAGCTGGAGCTTGGCCTCGACATCTTCGGGGATGCGGATCGAATCGTCGAACTGGTCCTTGATGAACACCGTTGCGCCGGCCAGGGCCAGCCCCAGCAGCAGGCCCAGGGCGAGGTTGTGCAGCAGCAGGGGCGAGGACGGGCGCTCGGGCGCGGCGGCCGTATCGATCACCGCGACATTGCTCAGGCTGACCCCGGCCAGCGCGTTGAGCTGCTTGAAGCGTTCGAGCAGGCCATCATAGACTTGGCGGTTGGTTTCAACCTCGCGCGCCAGCAGTCCGTGCTGCACCATGCGGTCTTGTTCGGACAGCGTGTCGTTCTTCATTTGCGCGACCTGCGCGGCAAGCTGCTGTTCGGCGGCGCGGGCGCCGCGGTAGTCCGCCTCGACTGCGCCGCGCACCGAACCGGCGGCCGATTGCAGCTGGCGGTTGATCGCATCGAGTTCGGATTGCCGCGCCCGGACAGAGGGATAGTCATCGAGATGCCGGGCGCGATCATCGGCCAGCAGGCCTTCGAGTTCGGCCTTGCGGGTCATCAGCGCGGAGACTGCCGGATTGGCCAGCACTTCGCTGGCGCCAAGCGCTTCACCAGCGGCCACGGCACGCCATCGGCTTTCCGTTTCGATCCGGTGCGCGGTGGCGGCATTGGCGGCCTGGTTGAGCTGGAACAGGCTGGCGCTGGTGACGGTCTGCCCGGTTGCACTGGTCTTGCGATCGCTGTCAGGCTCGGTCGCGCGGATCAGCCCGTGGGTGCGGGCATAGGCGTTGAGTGCGCGCTCGGAGGTTTCCAGCCGCTGCTTGGCCTCGGTCAGCTGGCCTGACAGGAAGGTGCGAGCATAGGCGGAACTGTCAAACTTGCGTTGGAGGTTGGCGGCGATGAATTCGCTGGCATAGGTGTTGGCGATCAGTGCGGACATGGCCGGATCGGTGGTTTCGACGCTGATCGTGGCAATGCGCGAATCCCGCGGCAGGCTGACCAGGAGATTGTCCTGCAGCAGCTCGATCGCCTCGGCGCGCAGGGACTCTGGCGGCGTGCCGGGCTCGGGCAGCGGCGCTCCCTGCGCGGCGTAGAGGCGCGGGTCGCCGGTCAGCTTGAGGACTTGCGCCACCCGCTGCGCCAGGCTGCGGCTGCGCAGCACGTCGACCTGGGTTTTCAGGAAACGGTCGGTGTCGAGCGAGTTGGAGGGGCGGTCGGCGGCTTCGTCTTCCTTGTCGCCCAACACGCGTCCGCTGGTGTCGTTGATCTGGATCGTCGCAGCCGCCGTATAGCGCGGGGTCTGGAGCAGGGTCGCCACCACGGCGCAGGCCAGGCAGGCTCCGACGATCGCCGCGATCAGCCACAGGTGGCCGCGCACCATGGCGACTGCGTGGCGCAGGCTCCATTCCGCCTGGTCCGCGCCCGGGGCGGCAAGGGCCTGCGGCTCGTCGTGGGGCAGCACGGGCGGCGCCGGATGCAGCGGAAGCGATGCGATGTCAGCCACGGTTCGAAATCCTTCGGCCGCTCAGTTGCGGAGATAGTAGAAGATGCTGAAGGCCGGGGCCGCCTGCAGGAATTCCCGCCATGCGCCCTTCAGTGCGGAATGGCCGACAACGATGGTATCGCCCGCCAGGATCTGCGGGTCGGCGGCATTGCCGCGGCGGATGTCGAGCAGGTTGAAGCGCCCACCCATCCGCCGGCCGTTGACCGTGCGAAAGATCATGACCTCATCAAGCCGGGCGACTTCGGTCGGGCTCTTTGCCTCGGCGATGGCGGACAGCAACGTGGTGCTGTCGGTGGCTTCGAATACCCCGGGATCCTTGACATCGCCTTCTACCGCAAAGGTCGTCTTGAGCCGGTCGAGCACGATCACGGCCACCTGCGGATCGCGGATGAAGCGCGCACCCAAGCGCATGGCGATATCTTCGCGCAGTTCCGAGGGGCGCCGCCCTGCGGCGATGATTTCGCCTGCCAGCGGCAACTGGACATAGCCGCTGGCATCGATGCGGTACTGCTCAGAGGTCAGCTCGGGCTCGCCCAACACGCGGATCGCCAGCCGGTCGCCGGGGCGCATCACCGCGTCGGGACCGGCCGCGTCGGCGGGTGCGGCGAACAGCGCGGCGGCGGCGCTGCCGCTGGGCAAGCGGGGGGCTGCCGCGCGTTCGCATCCACTGCTGGCCAGCGCGAGCGCGGCCAGGATCAGGCAGGCGTGGGGCCGGGTCATCGCGGTTTCCTTGCAGGTTCAGCCAGCGCGATGATGATCCCGGCGCAGGCAGCGCCAATGCTGGCGAGCGTCATCGAGCGCAGCGGATAGTCGGCCAGCGAATGGACCAGCAGGACCAGCAGCGCGGCACCCGCGAAAACCAGCTCGGCCCGGGCATCGCTTCCCGCTTGCCGCCACGCGGCGGTAAGCCGCATTCCCACCAGCCCGGTCAGGCCAAGGGCAAGCGCGGCTGCGCCGCCTTCAACCAGCAGTTCGAGCACTTCGTTGTGGGCGCGGTTGGGCAGGGTCGGGCGGACCACTTCGAGCCGTTCGGCGGCGAGCATCGCCGGCTGGAAGTTGCCCATGCCGACGCCAAACGGAAAGGCGCGTTGGCCGGCAAACAGACTGTCCCGCCAGATCTGCGGGCGCAGTTCACCGGTGAAATCGAACCGCGCCGCCACCCGCGCCAGCGCGTCATTGCCGTGGAGCGCCAGCGCGCCGATCGCGAGCAGGAGCGCGCCGAGGCCCAGCGCGGCGGCGATGGTGCGCCGCCCGGCCCGGAGCCACGGCCAGAGGATTGCGCCCTGCGCCGCAAGCGCCAGCGGCACCAGCGCGATACCGGTGCGCGATGCGGTCAGCGCGACAGCCAGGACGAGCAGCCCGGTGCTGCCCGCGGCGAGCCCCAGGACCAAGCCCCGCCGCGCGGGGATTGCGCCGCATTGCACGCCTTGCCGCAGCGCAAGGGCGCAGGCGACCATGCCGATCAGCAGCAGGTCTGCCGTGCTGTTGTGGTTGGCCTGGAAGCCATCGAGAAAGGCTGACGGGACAGCATGGAATCGCAGCGGCGAAGATGGCCCGCCGGCGAGCTGCGCGGTGCCCAGCAGTACGGTCAGCAGGGCACAGCCTGCGATGATGCCGACGCTGCCCTGACGCCCTGCGCGCGGCGCGCTGGCGGTGAGCAGCAGAATGACGGCTGGCGGCAGCGCGGCGAGGAGCGCAGCCAGCGTTCGCGCGGGCGCGATTGACCAGGGGCGCCAAGTGTTATCCTCGCCGATCAGGGCCAGCGCGGCTTGCTCCAGTTCGCGGCCGGGCATGGCCTGCCACAGCTGCGGCGGGAGCGGTACGAGTTGCAGCAACGGCAGGATCAGGCACAGCCCGCCCACGGCCAGTGCCGGGCGGGGGATCGGGATGTCCGCAGGGGAGCGGTGCCAGCACCAGGCTGCCGCCAGCGCCGCGACCACCCATTCGGCGATCAGTTCGGGCAAGGGCGCAGGCGAGCCCCCACCGCCCAGAACCACGGCGGCGAGCAGGGCAAGGGGGGCAATCCAACTGGAACTTGCAGGCGCAGGCAAGCGCTGCGCCGTGATCACGGTCATCAAGGCGGGGCTCAGCCCCGGCTGTCGTTGCCGCCGCCGCCCGCTGCGGCGAGCCCGAGCCCGGCCATCGCGGCTCCGCCCATGACCAGCCCGGCGCCCGGAATGCCGCCGCCTGCGCCTGCGCTGGCAGCGTGATCGGCCGGGGTATCAGGCGCGCCGTCGCATTCGCGGTCGCGCAGCAGCGCCGAAACAATGCCTTCGGCAGCGCCGTTGTTGTCGATCGGTCCGGCCTGAACGGTGCAGACGCAGCCGCCATTGTCGAGCACCTGCCGGGTCACTTCGGCGCTGCCCGGGGCAGCACCGCGAATCACATCGACCCGGCACTTTTCACCCATCCCGCTGCCTTCACCATCGGCAAAGGCCGATTGCAGCGCCGGCATGGCCTAATCTGCGCGGATTTCGCCCGTTGCGGTCAGGCTGGCACCCAGCAGGCCGACCACTGAAGCGGCGGTAAAAATCTGGAAAGACACGAAAATTCCCCTCTGCGACCGGCTTGGTCGTAGCATGGGGAAATTACCTATGTCCAGTATTGAAACACCGCCAGGCCGACCGTGTGGCCGAGCCTGGCGGTGCCTTGTCGGCGCTTAGTGCAGCGCCACTTCGTTGCGGCCGACCACCATGTGGTGGACCTCATCCGGGCCATCGGCAAAGCGCAGGTGGCGCACGTCGGCGTAAAGCTCGGCAAGCGGGGTCCACTGCGACATGCCGGTCGCGCCGTGGATCTGGATCGCCTGGTCGATGATCTGGCAGGTCTTTTCGGGCACCATCGCCTTGACCATGCTGACCCAGACGCGCGCTTCGCGGTTGCCCAGCACGTCCATTGCCTTGGCCGCCTTGAGCACCATCAGGCGCATGGCCTCGATCTCGATCCGGGCGCGCGACACCAGTTCGAGGTTCTTGCCCAGCATGATCAGCGAACGGCCAAAGGCTTCGCGCGAATTGCCGCGCTTGACCATCAGGTCGAGCGCGATCTCGGCCTTGCCGATGGTCCGCATGCAGTGGTGGATGCGGCCCGGCCCCAGGCGCAGCTGCGAAATCTCGAAGCCGCGGCCCACGCCCAGCAGGATGTTTTCCCGGGGCACGCGGACATTGGTGAAGCGCACGTGCATATGCCCGCGCGGCGCGTGATCGGCACCGAACACGTGCATCGGCCCGAGCACTTCGACGCCCGGCGTGTCCATCGGCACGAGGATCTGCGATTGCTGCTGCGAGGAGGGGCCATCATCGCTGGTCCGCACCATCACGATCATGATCTTGCAGCGCGGATCGCCCGCGCCCGAGATGTAGTACTTGTCGCCGTTGATCACCCATTCGTCGCCTTCAAGGACGGCGCGGGTGCGGATGTTCTTGGCATCCGAGGAGGCGACATCCGGCTCGGTCATGACATAGGCCGAGCGGATTTCCCCGGCGAGCAGCGGTTCGAGCCAGCGCTTCTTCTGTTCGGGCGTGCCGACCCGTTCGAGCACTTCCATGTTGCCGGTATCGGGCGCCGAACAGTTGAGCGATTCCGAAGCGAGCGGCGACTTGCCGAGTTCGGCGGCGATATAGGCATAGTCGAGGTTGGAGAGGCCATCGCCATTTTCAGCATCGGGCAGGAAGAAGTTCCACAGCCCGGCCGCCTTGGCCTTGTCCTTGGCGCCCTGCAGCAGTTCGAGCTGGCCCGGGGCAAAGCTCCAGCGATCGGCGCGGCCTTCGCCCAGACGCTCGTATTCCTCGGTGATCGGATCGACGTTGTCGCGAATATGCGCCTTCACGGCTTCGAACAGGGGGCGCGCCTTTTCCGACATGCGCAAGTCATCGAGTTCGGGGATCGTGAAGATATTCGACATAGTGGCATCCTGCTGTGTTGCGTCGGCCTTGCTGGCCGATCTTGGTCCCTTCGGGGTGTGGCACCCGCGCGCACGGGGCGTGCGCGTCAGGGGCGATGCTGCCCCAGTTGCCGGCCGGCGGCAAGGGCCTGGCGCGGCAGCGATGCGCAGCTGCGATTTTGGGGTGGGCCGGGCGGCGCGGCGAGGTATGGGGCGTTCGACAAAGGAGCCGTGATGAGCGTCGCATTCCGCCGTGATGGCGATGAAGAACACCTGGAACCCAAGTTCGAACTGCCGATCCCGCCGGGCCCCAACCTGGTGACCGAGCGCGGGCTCGCGCAGATCCGGGGCAAGGTGGCCGAACTTGAAGCCGCACTGCCCGCGCTGGCCGATGAGGCCGCGATCGCGGCGGCGCGGCGCGAACTGCGGTACTGGAGCACGCGCCAGTCCACCGCGCAATTGGTCGATCCGGCAGATGGCCGCCATGTCGCCTTTGGTTGCCGGGTCACGTTCAAGCTTAAAGGGCGGCAGCGCACGATCACCATCGTGGGTGATGACGAGGCCGATCCCGCCGCCGGGCTGCTGGCCTATTCGGCCCCGCTGTGCCGGGCGATGATGGATGCCGAAGTTGGCGACTGGGCCGATTTTGGCGGCAGTGCCGATGCGATCGAGATTATCGCCATCGCGGCGGCCTGATCGATCCGGGCCGGGCTCAGTTGACCTGCGAATTGAACGTGATGCTGAAACTGGGGGGCGTGCCGGTTGATCCGGCCATGGTCCCCTTGGGGTTGAGGCAGATGTAGTGCACCGCCGGGTCATAGGCACTGACCGGGGTATAGGTGCAGGCCGCGAAGGACGTGGGCGGCGAAACGGCATTGGAATAGCGGATGTCGGTGCCGGCGTTGAACGTCAGGGCCGAACTGGGCGTGCCTTGGGTAAAGGTCGGCGCGGCAGCCGTGCCGACGGTGATTTGCGGCGGCAGGCTGTCGATCAGCAGGACCGAATTGCCATCGACGCTGGCCGCCCCCGAATTCGACACGCTCAGCGTATAGCGCATGATCGCACCCGGAATGGCCTTGGGATTGGCGCTGCCGTTGAACGGGTCGGACAGGGTGAGCGAGGATTTCACGATCGCCAGGGTGGCATTGGCGGCGCGCTTGGTATTGGTGATGGTGCACCGGATCACGTCGCCCATCTGCGGGGTGATCGACGCCGTGGGGGTGGAGGGCAAGGGGGTGGATGAGCCGCTCCAGCCGTTGGTGCAGGCCATCGCCGCGGTATATTGCGCCAGGCTGGTTGCCCCCGCGCCGAGTTCGTACAGCGTATAGGCGGTCCCGCTGCTGACCTGCGCCAGCGCGGTCGAGGCATTGCCGACAGTCGTGCCCGTGCCGGTGGTGGTGGTCGATGCGATCGCGCTGCTGCCCTGGTCGATCCGCATCACGAACTGATCGTTGGCGAACTGGCGCCCGCTGGCGGCGAGCGCCTTGGTCAGTTGCAGGTGGGGGTAGGGCGTGTTGGTGAACAGGCACTGCACGTTGTCGCCAAACTGCAGCGCGCCGAAGCTGTAACTGGTCGTCACCACATTGCTGGGCAGAGGGGTGCTCGATACGGCCGCGTTGGTGCAGCTCAATTGCGAGCGGTATTCGCTCATCACGCTGGCGCTGCCTCCGGCCATGGCCTGGCCCAGGGTCAGCGGCAGGGCCGAACTGCTCGACAGGGTGGCTGCGGTGAACGGGCCAAGCCCCGTCCCGCTTGAAGTGCCAGCCGCCAGGGTGGAGCCGTTTGCCGTGGCCTTGATGTCGAACTGGAACTGATCGGTCGTGGCCACGCGGGTGCCGGCAATCTGAAGGTTGAGCCGGATCGAGGCAAAGCGCACGGCGAACATCGTGCCCTGCAAGCCGCCGCCGACCAGCGTGGTCACCAGGGTGGTCGGGGTGGTCGAACCGAAGATGTAGGCCCCGACCGTGCCAGCGACGCCGGTGGTGGTGACCGTACTGGTGCCCAGCCCCGAGACGGTCGGATAGGTCGAGCCAGACGTCGGCCCGACCTGATCGAGCTGGACCCATGCGCCGCCATTGGTCTGGAACTGGAGGCTTTCGCCCTGGTTCGAACTTTCCGCGTCGGCGGCGGCGAACATGTAGGAGGTGATCGTCGTTGCCCCCGATGGCGGGGTCAGGGTGATGCCGGTGATGGTCACGGTCGTGGTGCCGGCCGCGGTCTGATAGAACACCGGGCGTCCGGCAATGCCGAGAAAGGCCGTGTTGCCCACGGCCGCGCCGCTCCACGATGGCGATGCCGCAGAGGTGGCCGTGGCACCCGATACCTTGAGGTTGAAGGTCATCACCGTGCCATCGGGCAGGGTGTAGCTGAAATTCTGCCCACTGCCGCTGCGCGCGGTGGTGTCGTTGTAGCTCGTCAGGTCGAGCCAGCAATAGGTCTGCCAGTTGGCCGGGCCGGTGCTGCCTTGCGCGGTTGCATAGTTGCAATTGGCCGCGCGCGCAGGCTCGGCCAGCCCCAGCAGGGCAATGACAAGGCCGGCAAGGGCCAGCAGTCGATGAAGGCGGCGACGGATCATGTGGCGGTGGCTTTCGCCAATCGCCCTAGCGGAAAGCCCTTATTTAGCGGTTAACACCGCGGAAAGACTTTGCCGCCCTGTATGGACCCGATCAGACCTGGGCCGCGGGCGCCAACTGGTCACCGGCCAGGTGATGGGCGGGGCTGAGCGCGTCCATCGCCATCTGGAGATAGGCGGCGGCGATCGTCTCGCCCGAGCTATCCAGCCGGCTGAGAATATCGGTGAGACACGAAGCCATCGGCGGTTGGCACAAGGTGCCATCCGGGAGGCTCAGGGCATAGCTCGTCTTCAGGGGGCAACTGCACATGGTGAAGGCTCGCGACTCTAGAAAGTAAGTCTAGATACCTATCAGTGGGCCGGTTGGGCCAAACCTGAATTTTCTTATATGCCCCTGAATATTCTGGCACATGCGATCAGGAAATTTTCAGATTACAATCTGATTTCAGCTATTTGTCTGATGCCTCAAGATCGGACAAATAGCTGCGGCGCATCGCGAAGAACGCCCCGGCCGCGGCAATGCAGGGAAAAGGTAACAGGCGAAATGCCGTCAGCAGGCTGCTGGCATCGGCGATCCTTCCGGTGAGAATCGGGCCGGGAGCCAGCCCCAGCAGATTGTTGGCAAGCGTCAACGTGGCGAAGGCCGAACCGTGGATCGCCAGCGGGGTCAGGTTGGCGACCATGGCCCCGGCCGGCCCGGTGGTCCCGGCGACCAGGAACATGGCCACGGCAAGCAAGGCCAGTTGCCCGATGCCGGGAGGCAGCAGCATGGCGATCAGCAGGCTGGCGGCGGCCCCGGTGGCATAGGCGATGGCCAAGGTGATCTTGGCCTCGGGCCGGCCGCGGGCGAGCCGGTCGCTGATCTGTCCGCAGGCCACCATGCCCACTCCGCAGGTCAGCAGCAGCAGCGCGGCGGTGCGCCCGGCCCGATCGACCGGCAGGCCGTAGTAGCGGCCAAGGTAGCTTGGCAGCCAGGCCGGCAGGGCCCCGGCGGCGAACATCTGCAGGCCGCTGCCAAGATAGGCGAAGCGAACCGAGCGGGTGGCGAACAGCGCGCGCAGCGGCAGCCGGGTGGAAGCCCCGCCGGGCGCCGCCAGTGCCGCGCCGGCAATGTCCCTGATCCGGCCTTCGCGCACCACCAGCGGATAGAGCACGCCCAGTACCAGCCCGGCGAAACCGATCGCGGCGAAAGCGGCGCGCCAGCCATGGCTGGCCGCGATCTGCGCGCCCAGCGCCACGCCCAGCACTTGCCCGAACAGCCCGCCGGCCATGAACGCCGCGGCAAGCGTGGCGCGCAGGCGCTGGGGAAACACGCTGATCACCACGGCGATGCCGACGCTGCCATAGGCCGCTTCGCCCACCCCGACGAGCGCGCGCCCGACCAGCATCTCGGGATAGTCGCGCGCGGCCGAGCAGAGCAGCGTGGCGAGGCTCCAGACAATGGCCATGGCGCACAGGCTGCGCACGCGCCCAAGCCGGTCGGCGGCGAGCGAGAGCGGGAAGGTAAGCAGCCCGACCATGACCGCGACCACGCCCGAGAGCAGCCCCAGCCGCGCGTCGCTGAGGTGCCATTCGGCCTTGAGCAGCGGGAAAATGGCATTGAGCACCTGCCGCGCCATGTAGTCCGAAATCAGCAGGCCAAAGCTCAGCGCGAAGACCGCCCAGGCATAAGGCGTGGTTCGCGGCGGGCCGGCCTGGGTGTCGGAAAGGGCGATCGGTCCGGCCATGCTGTCCCCTGTGTCCTAGGCTGCCAGTTGCCGGATCAGGTCCAGTCCGGCCGGCCAGGGCCCAAATCCCGCAGGCGGGTTGAGATGCCCGACCTCGCCCGCATCCAGCAGCTGCGCATTCCAGCTGGCGGCCAGACTGGCGATCTTGTCAAAGCTTGCCAAGGGGTCGTTGCGGCTGGCCGCGACGAGGGTCGGGAAGGGCAGTGGTTGGCGCGGGATCGGCACCCATCCATTGTCCGACAGGTCGGCAAAGCTGGGGTAGCCTGGGGGGAGCGGATTTTCGACATCGGCGGGCGTGGCCAGCAGCGCGCCCTTGATCGGGCGGCTGGGCGCCAAGGCCCACTGCGCCACCATCAGGCAGCCGGCGCTGTGCGCGGCAATCACCACGTCGCCCTCGATGGCCTGCAGCGCGGCGTCCACCGCCGCCACCCGTGCAGCGCACGAGAGGCGGTCGGTGGTCAGCGGCGGGACCGTTACCGATCCGGGCAGCGCCCGGGCAGCGTGGGTCTGCCAATGGTCCTCGACGTGGTCCCGCAGGCCGGGGACGAACAGGACCGTCACGCTCATGCCGCGGCGCGCACCTGGGCCGCGCGGCGGCCGGGACGAACGCCGGGCAGCCAGCCGTTCTTTTCCAGCGTTTCCTCGACGCTCGAATAGAAGGTGCCGATCTGGTAGATCTCCTTGGCCTGCTTGCCGGTCGCGATCGGGCGCCACAGTTCCTCGGAAATCCGCACCGCCTTTTCGATTTGCTGGACCGAAGTGGCGCGTTCGCCCTTGCGGCCCCACAGGTTGTCTTCCTGCCCGACGCGCACGTGCAGCCCCATGGCGATGCCCATGGTGATCAGCGGATACATCGAGCGCATCAGCCCTTCGACGGTGCAGACCGCATTTTGCGGCAGGCGGTTGACGAATTCCATCAGGT
>JAYSCF010000038.1:0-11979 GCA_041915005.1 Novosphingobium sp. | reverse complement strand
CGCACGGTGAGCCGCGCGGTCACCGTGGCGGCATCGATCCCCAACGCAAAGTCGAGCGCGACTTCGGGGACCAGCCAGGCCGGCGGGCGATAGTCCTCGCGGTGGATGACGGGCGGGGCGGCGGGGGTTGCAAGCGAAGCGTCCATGCTCCCACCGATAGAAGCCCTGCGCCGCCGCCGCAAATGGCAAACCGAACCTTGACAGGATCATCGCTGCCGCCACAACCGCCCTATCAGGACAATACACTGCGGAGACTGCGACCATGACCCGACTTGCCCGCGCCATCGGCCTTGCCGCCCTGTTGGCGCCCATGGCGGTTCATGCCGCACCCTTCGATGTCGAAACCGCCACCCGCGCCTATCTCGATACCTTGCAAGGCGCCGCCCGGGCCAAGTCCGACGCCTATTTCGAAGGCGGATACTGGCTGATCCTGTGGGGCGCGCTGGTTTCGATCCTGTGCGATGCAGTGCTGCTGCGCTTTGCCTTATCGGCCAAATTCCGCGACCTGGCGGAACGCATCTTCAAGCGCCGCACCGGCGTCGTCGCCCTGACCGCGATTTTCTATCTGTTGGCAGGCTGGGCCATCACCTTTCCCTGGACGGTCTACACCAATTTCCTGCGCGAGGCGCACTATGGCCTGATGAACCAGAGCTTCGGCGGCTGGCTGGGGGACTATGCCAAGAGCCTGATGGTTTCGCTAATCGTCTTTCCGCTGCTGGCCATGGCCGTCTATGGCGCGATCCGCCGCTTTCCCAAGAACTGGTGGCTGCTGGGCACGGGGATCATCGCCGCCTTCCTCTCGCTCGGGATGCTGGCCGGGCCGGTCTATATTGCCCCGCTGTTCAACAGCTATACCGAGCTGCCCGCCGGGCCGGTGCGCGAGAGGATCGTGGCAATGGCCGCGGCCAACCATGTCCCGGCCGAACACATCTACCTGTTCGATGCCTCGAAACAGTCGAAGCGGATATCGGCCAATGTCTCAGGGATAGGCCCGACCATCCGCATCAGCCTCAACGACAACCTTCTGCGGCGCACCAGCGAGGCCGAGACTGCCGCGGTGATGGGGCACGAACTGGGGCACTACGTGCTGCACCACGTCTGGTATGGGCTGCTGGCCTATTCGGCGCTGGCCGGGCTGGCGCTGTTCCTGATCGCACGAATCGCCCCGGCGCTGATCACGCGATTTGGCGCGCGCTGGGGGGTGCGTGATCTGGCCGATCCGGCCTCGATGCCGGTGCTGGGAATCCTGTTCGCGGTCATGGGACTGATCGCCACCCCGATCACCAACTCGATCGTGCGCATCGATGAAAGCCAGGCCGATGCCTTTGGTCTCGACGCTGCGAAAGAGCCCGATGGCTTCGCCTCGGTCGCGATGAAACTGTCTGAATACCGCAAGATCGAGCCCGGCAAGCTGGAGGAAATGCTGTTCTTCGATCACCCCTCGGGCGCCACCCGGGTGCGGATGTCGATGCAGTGGAAGAAGGACCATGTGCCCGGCGCGCAGATGGTCGTGCCGCCGCCGTTGCCCCAGAACGGCCCCGGCCAGGAGTGAAGCCGCGCCTGTTCATCTTCGGGCTGGGCTATAGCGCCGCCCGGGTTGCCGCCACACTGGAGGCGCGCGGCTGGGAAATCGTGTCGACCGGCCGCAACGGCACCCTGCGCTTCGATGATGCCGGCGCGGTGCGCCTGGCGCTCGCCGATGCCGGCCATGTCCTCTCCTCGGTGCCGCCCAGCGGCGATGGCACCGATCCAGTGCTGGATGCCTATGGCGACGCACTGGCGGGCAAGTGGCTGGGCTATCTCTCCTCAAGCGGGGTCTATGGCGATTGCGGCGGGGCCTGGGTCGATGAAAGCGCACCGATCGGCACCGGGCGACGTACCGCGCGGGCCGACGCCGATGCCGCCTGGCTGGACCGCGGCGCGCGGGTGCTGCGCCTGCCCGGCATCTATGGCCCGGGGCGCAGCGCGCTGGACCGCGTCGCCGAACACCGCGCCCACCGGATCGACCTTGCCGATCAGGTGTTCAGCCGGGTTCATGTCGATGACATCGCCTCTGGCGTGATCGCCGCGCTCGAAGCCCCGGCGGGGGCCTATAATCTGGCCGACGATGAACCGTGCAACCAGAACGCCGTGATCGAGGAAGCCTGCCGGCTGCTCGGCCTGGCCCCACCACCGCTGCAATCGCTCGAGGAAGCCGCCCTCAGCCCGATGGCCCGCGCATTCTATGCCGAAAACCGCCGCGTCGCGAATGGCAAGGCCAAGCGAGTGCTTGGCTGGCAGCCGCGCTATCCGTCCTACCGCGAAGGCCTGCGCGCCTGTCTATCTGCGGCCCGATAGCGCGATCAGCAGCCCGGCCATCGCCAGCACCGCCCCGCCCGCTGCCAGGCCGGTCCAGTGATAGCCCTCGAACAGCGTGGACAGCGCCATGGCGACAACCGGCACCGCCACGCCATTGTAAGCCGCCTTGCCCGGCCCCCAATCGCGGATCAGCGCAAAATAGAGCGGGAAGGTGATGACCGAGCCGACAATCGCGAGATAGACCGTGCCCGCCAGCTGCCGCACGCTGGTATCGATCACCGGCGGGCCGGCGCTGAACCAGGCGAACACCGCATCGGCGCTCGCGCCGACGAGCATCGCCCAGGCGATCAGCACCACCACGCTCTGCCGCCGCGCGACCTGGGTGGCCTGCAGCACGTTGGCGCTTGACGCACACAGGATCGCGCAAGCGGTAAAGCCAAGCCCGGTCAGCACCGCTTGCCCCCCGGCTGGCGCGGCGCGGTATTCGTGAACCAGCAGCAGCGCGATCCCGCTCAGCGCAACGGCTGATCCGGCAAGGAACCGCTCACCAACCCGCGTGCCGACGAAGATCCGCGCCAATAGCGCATTGGGAACCAGCAGCAGCGCGAACAGCACCGCCACCAGTCCGGAGGTGATGTGCTGTTCTGCCCGGTAGACCAGCTGGAAATTGGCAAAGAACTGGAACAGCCCCATCGGCAGCGCGAGCAGGAACCCCTCGCGCGGGAGCAGCAAGGCCTCGCGCCGCAACACGGCAAGCGCGAACATCCCAGCCGCCGCCAGCACGAACCGCCAGGTCACCGCCCAGCTGGCCGGAACCGCGCTGACCTGGTCCTTGATCACCAGCCAGGTCGACCCCCAGATCAGCGTGACCAGCACGAAGGCCGCCAGCGCGCGGGTCTGCGTCGGGGCCGAAGGCGCGTTCACAGCGCGGCGATCGCGCAGGACAGTGCGCTGACATAGGTGGGGTCGCTGTTCCACGCGGTTACCAGCCGCGCGGCATCATCGCCCCAATCATAGAAGGAAAAGCCCTGCTCGCGCAGCACCGCGCGCTCATCGGCGGACAGGGTCAGGAAAATCTCGTTCGCCTCGACCGGGTGGAGCAAGCGGTCGCTGGCCACCCCGGCGATTTCCTGCGCCGCAGCATTGGCGGCGCGCGCATTGTCGAGCCACAGCCCGCCATCCAGCATGGCCAGGATCTGCGCGGCGAGGAACCGGCCCTTCGATTGCAGGTGCCCCGCGCGCTTGCGGCGATAGCGCGCCAGATCCGCCAAGCCTTCATCGAAGAACACCAGCGCCTCGGCGCTCATCGCGCCGTTCTTGACGCAGCCAAAGCTCAGCGCATCGGCCCCCTGGCACGCCTCCCACGGCGTGCAGCCCAGATGCGCCACCGCATTGGCAAAACGCGCGCCATCGACGTGCAGCTTCAGCCCGCGCGCCTTGGCGAAAGCGGCGATCTCGGCCAGTTCCTCAGGGCGATAGGCCCGGCCATATTCGCTCGCCTGGGTGATCGAGACCGCGTGCGGCTGGACCCGGTGCACGTCGGCGCGAATCGGATCGAGCACGGCGGCGATCGCCGCGCTCGTCAGCTTGGCGCCCACGCCATCGGCCAGCATCAGCTTGGCCCCATGGGTATAGAACCCCGGCGCGCCGCCCTCGTCCATTTCGATATGCGCCTCGCGGTGGCATACCACCCCGCCGTGCGGCGGCACCATGGTCGCCAGCGCCAGGCAATTGGCTGCGGTCCCCGTCGCCACCCACAGCGCCGCGCAGGGCCGGCCGAACAGTTCGGCAAAGGCGGCATCAAGCTGCTGGCTCAACGCATCGTTATCATAGGGCGGCTGCGGCGCATCAGCGGCCCGCATGGCGTCCCAGACGCGCGGGTGAACGGCGGCGGCATTGTCGGACAGGAATTGCATCGCCATCTTGCATGGGCGGAGGCCACGACTCCGTCAAGCGGCAGGAGCAGATGGAATGAGCGACGTCACGATCACCCGCCATGGCGACTGCGCCAAGGGTGAATATCACGCCCACGTCCCCGGCACCGAAACGATCGGCCGATTGACCTGGGTGCAAAGCGGCGATGTCCGGATCGCGGACCACACCCTGGTCCCACCCGAAATCGGCGGGCGCGGAATTGCGGCCAAGTTGGTCGAGGCGCTGGTAGATGACGCGCGCGAGCAAGGTTTCAGGATCGATCCGGTGTGCAGCTACATCGCCGCCGCGTTCAAACGCCATCCGGAATGGGCAGACTTTCACGCCTGACAGCGCGCCAGTTCGCGCAAATTCGGCGATGCTTGTCTGGAGGCGGGCGGGAATGGTGCTGCTGGGGAGGATTGAACTCCCGACCTCAGCCTTACCAAGGATGCGCTCTACCACTGAGCTACAGCAGCACACCATTCCGCGTGCGCCGGATGGGACGGACCCGTCCGGGCAGGGGCGCGCTATTGGCCGGGGGGGGCAGCTTTGTCAACCTCCGTTTGCGCCTTTGGGGTTGAGCTTGGCGCAGGGCGGCGGCAGGGAATGATCCATGAGCCAAAAACCCCCAGCCCCGACCCGCGAGGAGCGCCTGGCCGCCAAGCTGCGTGAAAACCTGCGCCGCCGCAAGGAACAGGCGCGCGAATTGGCCAGCGAGGACAACCCCGCGCTTTCCAAACCGGACGCGAGCCGCTAGGGGCCGAGGCTCCTGAAACGGGGGGAGTTTGCAAGTGCCGCGTCTGATCCTTGTCCGCCACGGCCAGAGCCAGTGGAACCTGGAAAACCGCTTCACCGGCTGGTGGGACGTCGACCTGACCGCCAAGGGCGAAGAAGAAGCCCGCGCTGCCGGCGCGCTGCTCAAGGCCAAGGGCATGCTCCCGACCGTGGCCTTCACCAGTTTCCAGACCCGCGCGATCCGCACCCTGCATTTCGCGCTCGAAGCCGCCGGGCGGCTGTGGATCCCTGAAACCAAGGACTGGCGCCTCAACGAGCGCCACTATGGCGGGCTGACCGGGCTCGACAAGGCCGAAACCGCCGCCAAGCACGGCGATGACCAGGTCAAGATCTGGCGCCGCAGCTTCGACACGCCCCCGCCGGTGCTTGAAGACGGCAGCGAATTCGACCTCAAGCTCGATGCGCGCTATGCCGGGATCGCGATCCCGTCGACCGAAAGCCTCAAGGACACCATCGCGCGCGTCCTGCCCTATTACGAAGCCCGGATCGTCCCCGCGCTGAAGGCCGGTGAAACGGTGCTGGTCGCCGCCCACGGCAACAGCCTGCGGGCGCTGGTCAAGCACCTCTCGGGCATTTCGGACGATGAGATCACCGGTCTTGAAATCCCGACCGGGCAGCCGATCGTCTATGAACTGGACGACAACCTGAACGCGCTTGAGCGCTATTACCTTTCGGAGCGGTGAGATGAGTCAGCGTCCAGGAGCGCAAGTCGCCATCGTCATGGGCAGCCAGTCCGACTGGGCAACGATGAAGTGCGCCGCCGATGCGCTCACCAAGCTGGGCGTGGTTCACGATGTGCGCATCGTCTCGGCCCACCGCACGCCTGACCGGCTGGTCGACTTCGCCAAGGGCGCGGACGCCGAAGGCTTCAAGGTGATCATCGCGGGCGCGGGCGGCGCCGCCCACTTGCCCGGCATGGTCGCATCGATGACCCACCTGCCGGTGCTGGGCGTGCCGGTGCAGTCCCGGGCGCTGTCGGGGCAGGACAGCCTGCTCTCGATCGTGCAGATGCCCGCCGGGATCCCGGTCGGCACGCTGGCAATCGGCGAGGCGGGCGCCACCAACGCCGGCCTGCTCGCCGCCGCGATCCTCGCCACGACCGACCCGGCGCTGGCCGAGCGGCTGAAGGCCTTCCGCGCCGCCCAGACCGCCAGCGTCGCAGACCGGCCGAGCTGAGCGGGATGATCGTCGCACCGGGCGAAACCATCGGCATCCTCGGCGGCGGGCAACTGGGCCGGATGCTGGCGATGGCCGCCGCGCAGCTCGGCTATCGCTGCCACGTCTATGCGCCAGAGGCCGATTCGGTTGCGGCAGAGGTTTGCGCCCAGTTTACCCGCGCCGCCTATGACGATGCCGAAGCCCTGGCCGAATTTGCCGCCGATTGCGCGGTCATCACCTACGAATTCGAAAACGTCCCGGTCGCACCGCTCAAGGCGCTGGGCGCAGCCCGGCTGCTGCCCGGCGCACATGCGCTGGAAGTGGCGCAGGACCGGCTCAGCGAAAAGCGCTTCGTGGCCGACCTGGGCGGGCATCCTGCGCCCTTCATGGCAGTCGACACCGCCGAGGATCTGGAACGCGCGCTGGCCGAAATCGGTGCCCCCGGCATCCTCAAGACCCGGCGCGAAGGCTATGACGGCAAGGGCCAGTGGCGGATCATGGCCGACCACGAGGCCGAGGGCATCAACCTCAGCAACCAGCCCCTGGTCTATGAAGGCTTTGTCCACTTCACCCACGAATTCAGCGTCATCCTGTGCCGCGGGCGCGATGGCGCCGTGACGTTCTGGGACAGCGCCGAAAACGTCCACGTTGGCGGAATCCTCGATACCTCCAGCCTGCCCCCGGCGCGCCAGATTCTCGAACAGGTGCAGCCCGCGCGCGATCTGGCGGCCAAGGTCGCCGCCGCGCTGGACTATGTCGGCGTGCTGACGCTGGAATTCTTCGCGACGGCCGATGGCCCGGTGTTCAACGAAATGGCCCCGCGGGTCCACAATTCGGGCCACTGGACGATCGAAGGGGCGGTAACCAGCCAGTTCGAAAACCACATTCGCGCGATCTGCGGCCTGCCGCTGGGCGATACCCGGCTCGCGGCACGAACCGTGACGATGCACAACCTGATCGGCGATGCCGCCCACGATTGGGACCAGATCCTCTCCGATCCGGCCAATCACCTGCATCTTTATGGCAAGGCCGCCGCCCGCCCCGGCCGCAAGATGGGCCATGTCACCCGCCTTGGGCTCTAGGGTGTGAACCAAGCGGAAATCTTCCTGGTCGTGGCCGTTGCCGACAACGGCGTGATCGGCGTGGACGGGGGCATGCCGTGGCACATCTCGGCCGATTTCCGCCGGGTCAAATCGCTCACCATGGGCAAGCCGCTGGTGATGGGGCGCAAGACCTTCGATTCGCTGCCCGGCCTGCTGCCGGGCCGGCGCCACATCGTGATCACCCGCGATCCCGATTGGGCCGCCGAAGGGGCCGAGCGCGCCGGATCGCTGGCCGAGGCGCTGAAGCTTGCCAATGCGCCGCACATCGTGATCTTTGGCGGGGCCCAGATCTATGCCGAGGCGCTGCCGCTGGCGCACCGCATCGAGCTGACCGAAGTGCACGCCGCGCCCGCCGGCGACACCCGCTTTCCCGCTTTCGACCACAACCAGTGGACCGAGACCGTCCGCGAGCCGCACCCCGCCGAGGGCCGCAACCCGGCGTTTGATTTCGTCACGCTGGTGCGTAAGACTGCCTGAAAGCGATGGAGGGGGTAATGCGCAAGCGGTTCTGGATTCCACTGGCCATCGTGGCCGCGGCGGCGATCGGCTTTTTCGGCATTGCGCCGGACTATCTGGAAAAGGGCATGAACCGGATCGATGGCCAGCCGCTGATCCCGGTCAGCCCCCAGGCCCAGGCGCTGCACAAGACGCTGCAGATCGTCGACCTTCATTCCGATACCCTGATGTGGCAGCGCAGCCTGCTGGACGCCGCCAGCCGCGGCCACGAAGACCTGCCCCGGCTTGAAGCCGGCAATGTCGCGCTGCAGGTGTTCTCCTCGGTCAGCAAGACCCCGCGCGGGCTGAACTATGATCGCAACACTGGCGATAGCGACAATATCACCGCGCTGGCGATCGCCCAGCTCCAGCCGCTGCGGACCTGGACCTCGCTGGCCGAGCGCACGCTCTATCACGGCCAGAAGCTCGACCGGGCGGTCGCCGCTTCAGGAGGAAGGCTCGCCAAGGTCGGCGACGATGCCGCGCTCGATGCGCTGCTCACGGCGCGCGCGGGCGGACATGGCCCGGTCGGCGCGCTGCTTTCGATCGAGGGGTTGCACGATCTCGAAGGCAATCTTGCCAACCTTGACCGGTTCCACGCCGCCGGCTTTCGCATGGCGAGCCTGACCCACTTCTTCGACAACGAATTGGCCGGATCGCTGCACGGCGTGTCCAAGGCCGGGCTCACCCCGTTCGGACGGCAGGTGGTGCGGCGGATGGAAGACACCGGAATGATCGTCGACATCGCCCATTGCAGCCACGCCTGCATCGGCGAAGTCCTGGCCATGGCCCGCCGCCCGGTGGTGTTCAGCCACGGCGGGGTCCAGGCCACGTGCCAGGTCAACCGCAACCTGTCCGATGCCGAAATTCGCGCGCTCGCGCGCACCGGCGGGGTGATCGGGATCGGTTATTGGGACGCCGCGGTGTGCGGCACCAGCCCCCGCGCCATCGCCAAGGCAATGCGCCATGTGCGCGATCTGGTGGGGATCGACACGGTCGCGCTGGGCAGCGACTATGACGGATCGACCACGGTGCGGTTCGACACCAGCAAGCTGGTGCAGGTCACCCAGGCGCTGCTTGACGAAGGCTTCACCCCCGATGATGTGCGCAAGGCGATGGGCGGCAATGCGCTGCGGGTGATCCGGCAGGGCATGGTGCCTTATGCCCAGCTTTCCGCGCAAACGCAGGCGGCGCGATGACCATTTTGCGGCTTGATGCCAGCCAGCCGATGCCCGAATCCCTGCGCGGCGCGGTGATCGCGCTGGGCAATTTCGATGGCTTTCACCGCGGCCACCAGGCCGTGGCCAAGGAAGCGCTCGACTGGGCACGGGCAGAGCAACGCCCCTGCATCATTGCTACATTCGACCCGCATCCGGTGCGCTTCTTCGCGCCCGATGCCGCGCCCTTCCGGCTGACCACGCTGGACCAGCGCGAGGAGCTGTTCGCCGAAGCCGGGGCCGATGCAATGCTGGTGTTCGGCTTCGATGCCGCGCTGGCGGCAACCACCGCTGGTGATTTCGTGACCAAGCTGCTGGCCGGGCAGCTGGGCGCGACAGGCGTTGTCACCGGCGAGGATTTCACCTTCGGCAAGGGCCGCAGCGGCAGCGTGGCGACCTTGCAGGAACTGGGCGCGACCTGCGGCCTGGCCGCCCGCGCCGTCGGCCCGGTTTCGCAAGACGGCGCGGTCGTGTCCTCCAGCCGGATCCGCGATGCGCTGATCGCGGGGGATTGCGGCCTCGCCACCCATCTGCTCACCCGCCCCTTCGCCATTCGCGGCGAGGTCCAGCATGGCGACAAGGTGGGCCGCACGATCGGCTATCCCACCGCCAATCTCGCGCTCGGCAGCTATCTGCGCCCGCGCTACGGGATCTATGCGGTGACCGGCCTGATCGAGACCGGGCCCTTGCGCGGCACCCTGCTGCATGGCGCGGCCAATCTGGGCGTGCGGCCCCAGTTCGATCCGCCCAAGGAACTGCTCGAACCGCATTTCTTCGATTTTTCGGGCGACCTTTACGGCGAAACCATCGAGGTCGCGTTCCACCACTTCCTGCGCGGCGAAGCCAAGTTCGACAGCCTCGAGGCGCTGACCGCCCAGATCGAGGCCGATTGCCGCCAGGCGCGCGAGCTGCTGGCATGAAGCGCTGGGCGATGCGGATCGCGCTGGGGCTGGCAATCGCCTTCCTCGGGCTGACTGTCCTCAATGCCAGCTGGCTGGCCGACAGCCCGCGCGGTTATGTCAAACTGATCGCCCAGCGCGGCACCATGCAGCAGGTCGATCATCGCAAGCCCCAGGCCCGCGATTGCCCGGCGCTGGCGATCGAGCCGCCGCTGCATGACTATATCGAAAACACCGTGGCCGCGATCAATTCGGCCAAGCGGCTGGGCGCCCAGGCGATCGCGATCGACCTGGTCCCCACCGCCGATGGCAGAATCGCGCTGTTCCACGATGCCCACCTCGATTGCCGCACCGAAGGCCAGGGGCCGGTCAGCGCGATGACCCTGGCCCAGCTCAAGACGCTGGATGCCGGCTATGGCTACAGCCCCGATGGCGGGCAGACCTTCCCGCTGCGCGGCAAGGGCCAGGGGCAGATCCCCAGCCTTGAAGACGCCCTTGCCGCCGCCGGGCCAAGCGCGCTGATCTACAACCTGCGCAGCGCCGATCCCGCGCTTGGCCCCCGGCTCGTCGCCGCGCTGAAGGCGGCAGGCCGCGATCCGGTGGCGCGCGGCGATGGCTTTGCCGGCGCGCCCGCCGCGCTGGCCCCGATCCGCGCCGCCTTCCCGGCGGCCTGGACCTTCAGCCCCGATACGATGTCGGCCTGCACCAACGATTACCTGGTGTTCGGCTGGTTCGGGCACACCCCGGCAAGCTGCAGGAACGGCACCCTGGTGATCCCGCTCAACCGGCAGTGGGCCTTTGCCGGCTGGCCGAACCGCCTGATCGGGCGGATGGCGGCGGTGGGCGCGCGGGTGATCGTGATCGCCCCGCACGGCGATGGCGGACCGATGGGGCTCGACCTGCCCGAACAGCTGGGCGAAGTGCCGGCAAGCTTCAACGGCTATGTCTGGGTGGATGATATGTGGTCGGTCGGCCCGGCGCTGCGCCCGGCCTACAACAAGCGCAACCCGGTGGAAGAAGCCGAACTCGCGAGGGCGCTCGATGCGCGGCGCGCCGCCCGGGACTGATGCCCCCGGGACTAGCGCAGGGATCGCCTTTCCTCTAACGGCTCATCCGTCATGACTGAGCAGCGCGATTACCGTTCGACCGTCTTCCTCCCGAAGACCGATTTCCCGATGAAGGCCGGCTTGCCGCAAAAGGAGCCGGGCATCCTCGCGCGCTGGCAGGGCGAAGACCTCTACCGCGCCTTGCGCACGGCCCGCGCCGGGCGCGAACAGTTCATCCTCCACGATGGCCCGCCCTATGCCAATGGCGATATGCACATCGGCCACGCGCTGAACCATATCCTGAAGGACATGGTGGTGCGCACCCAGAGCCTGCTGGGCAAGGACGCGCCCTATGTGCCCGGCTGGGATTGCCACGGCCTGCCGATCGAATGGAAGGTCGAGGAACAGTACCGCAAGAAGAAGCTCAACAAGGACGAGGTGCCCCCGGCCGAATTCCGCGCCGAATGCCGCGCCTATGCGCAGGGCTGGGTCAACACCCAGCGCGAACAGCTCAAGCGGCTGGGCATCAACGGCGATTGGGATCACCCCTATCTGACGATGGATTTCACCGCCGAGGCGACCATCGTGGCCGAACTGCTGAAATTCGCCGCCAACGGGATGCTCTATCGCGGGGCCAAGCCGGTGATGTGGTCGCCGGTCGAAAAGACCGCGCTGGCCGAGGCCGAAGTCGAATACGAGGACATCGTCTCGACCCAGGTCGATATCGCCTTTGAAATCACCGAATCGCCGGTGGCCGATCTGGTCGGTGCCCATGCCGTGATCTGGACCACCACGCCGTGGACCATCCCGGTCAACCAGGCCCTGGCTTACGGGCCCGCGGTTGAATACGTGCTGGTCCAAGCCGGCGCCCGCAAGTTCCTGATCGCCGCCGAACTGCAAGGTCCGTTTGCCGCACGCACCGGGCTGGAGCTGACCGAGCTGCGCCGGGTCGAGGGCCTCCACCTCGCCGGCACGGTGGCCCGCCACCCGATGCACGCGCTGGGCGATTTCTTCGCCCGCCCGCGTCCGTTCCTGCCGGGTGATTTCGTCACCA
>JAYSCF010000037.1:0-12099 GCA_041915005.1 Novosphingobium sp. | reverse complement strand
CACTAACACGGGCATGCCTATTTCTTGGCTACAATCCAGACGGTTAATTTTATTACACTATTGTTATTATTTAACTTTTTACTGGAGACAGTTCGCTATCGGGCTGCTATCCACGACCAATCAACTTCTTGCACCTTTGCGGCTTGCACTTGCCTTCGGGCAAGCGCGCCGCGCTGTTCACACTCCGCAGGCCTCGTTGGCCGATGGGGCCAGCGCCAGACGCACGTCGCGGCCATAGATATCCGGGAAATAGCCCAGACTGCCGTCGCCGCTCGGACCGGCCGTGAAATAGGTGATGTAAACCGGCAAGGAGCGCGGCAGGGCAAGCGTGACGCTGGCTCCCTTGGCAACCAGCGCATCGATTTCCGCGCGGCTGCGGGTGCCATCGAACAGGCTGGTTGCCAGGTCGAGCGCGTCTCCCACCCGCACGCAGCCGTGGCTGAAGGCCCGGCGATCCTGCTCGAACAGCGCGCGGCTTGGCGTGTCGTGCAGATAGACGTTGTAGGGATTGGCCATCGCCAGTTTCATCTGGCCCAGCGAATTGGCCGGCCCCGGTTTCTGCCGGATCCGCCCCCCAGACCAGACATAACCCCGCGCCCGCGCCGTGGCCGGGCTGTTGCGCACCAGCGCCCCGATGGATTCGCGCACGATGTTGGGCGGAACATCCCACCACGGGTTGAGCGTGACCCCGGTGACCGTCGCCGCGAACACCGGGGTTGGCGTTGCAGGCTTGCCAACGATCACCCGCCAGGCCCCGGCCTGCACGCCGCCGCGCCAGAGCCGCGCTTCAAAACTCGCGGCATTGACCAGCAGATAGTCGCGCCCCAGATCGCGCGGGAGCCAGCGCCAACGCTCCATGTTGCGGGCCAGCACCGCGCGCCGGGCCGGGTCGGTTTCGGCGGCATAGGCGGCGCGCAGCGCGGCATAGTCGGGATGCTGCGGGTCAAGCCCCGCAAGAAAGCTCCCCACCCGCCCCTGCGCCAGGGCGGCATCCAATTCGCCAGCAAGATCGATCGCGGCATCGCCATCGGGGATCTTCCATCCGGCGCGCTGCGCTGCAGACGCCGCGCCGAGTAGTTCCATCCGCGCGAGGCGCAAGGCAACCTCACTGGCCGCCTGGTCGATCTGCGCCGCATCATCGCTGCGCACCGCCACATCCAGCGCCGCCAGATCAAGCAGCGGAAGCGCCTCGGCCGGAGCGGCGGCCACCGCGGCGCGCAAATCAGACAGGGCAGCCGCATCCCAATGCCGCGAAACGGGCGGCGCAGAGGCGGTCAGGATGAGGCACAACGCAATTTTGAACCGCTTCATCCCGCTCTCCGATTCCAGCCGTTGCAAAATGGAAGCACGATTCCCAGATGGCCGTCAAAGAGCTTTCAGGAATACCCCAGGATGAATTTCAACCGGCGCCACGTGCTTGGCGCCCTGGCTGCGGGATCGGCAGGACTGTTGTCCTCGCGCGTGTTTGCTGCACCGCTGTGCGGCGAAACGCCGGCATTGCTGCCCCAGGCCATGGCCGCCCTTGATACCCACGGCAGTGCAATCGCGTTTCGCGACGTGCTGGGCATCGTCAATTTCGACGCGCATTCGCGCCTGCCCCGCTTCCAACTGGTCAACGTTGCCAATGGCAAGGTGCTGAAGTCGATGCTGGTCGCGCATGGGCGCGGATCGGATCCGGCCAATAGCGGCTTTGCTCAGCGGTTTTCGAACCGCGCGGGCTCGAACGAATCAAGCCTAGGCGCCTTTGTCACGGGTGACATCTATACCGGCAAGCACGGCCGTTCGCGCCGCCTGATCGGGCTTGAACCCGCCAACAGCGCCGCGCTCGAACGCAACATCGTGATCCACGGCGCGGACTATGTCGCCGAAAGCCTGGCCGAAACACAAGGCCGGATCGGTCGCAGCCAGGGCTGCTTTGCGGTTTCGCGCGGCGAGATCGCCCAGGTTCTGCAACTGCTCGGCCCGGGCCGGCTGCTGCTGGCGTGGAAGGATGCCGCCGCGGCCTAACCGCCGCGCAGCAATTGCACGCCCCAGTCCCGCTCGAACAGGTAGAGCAGCAACCGCGCAGCTTCGCCGCGTTCGCCCGTCAGCCCGCCATCGCGCTCTACCAGCAGGCGGGCATCGTCATGGGCAATGGCCAGCAATCGCTGGATTTGCTCGACGCTGGCAATGCGAAACGCCCCATCGCCCGACTGGCGCGTGCCAAGCAATTCGCCGCCGCCGCGCAGCCGCAGGTCTTCTTCGGCCAGACGGAACCCGTCCTGGGTCTCGCGCATCAGGGCCAGCCGTTCGCGCGCGACTTCGGACAGGCTTCCGCCGCGCAGCAACAGGCAGGTGCTCTTGCCGCTGCCCCGCCCGACCCGGCCGCGCAGCTGGTGCAATTGCGCCAGGCCAAAGCGTTCGGCCTGTTCGATCACCATCAGCGTTGCATTGGGCACATCGACGCCAACCTCGATCACGGTGGTCGCCACCAGCAGCTTGGCCTCGCCCCGGGCGAAGCGTTCCATCGCCGCATCCTTGATCTCAGGCCGCAGCTGCCCGTGGACCAGCACCACCGCATCGCCGAAATGCGCCTGCAGTTCGGCAAAGCGCGCCTCGGCGGCGGCGAGATCCTCGTTTTCGTTCTCGCGCACCATCGGGCAGACCCAATAGGCCTGCTCCCCGCCTTCAAGGTGCCGCGCCAGCGCGCCAACCACGTCGCCGATCCGCTCGACCGCGACCACGCGGGTGTCGATCGGCTGGCGGCCGGGGGGCATTTCATCGAGCCGGCTGACATCCATTTCGCCATATTGCGCCAGGGTCAGCGTGCGCGGGATCGGAGTTGCGGTCATCGCCAGGCAATGCGGGGTGCGCTTGCCCTTCTGGGTCAAGAGCAGCCGCTGGCCAACGCCGAAGCGGTGCTGCTCATCGATCACCACCAGCGCCAAGTTCTTGTAAGTCACCGCATCCTGAAAGATCGCGTGAGTGCCAACGACAATGTCGATCGACCCATCAAGCAGCCCCATCAGGATCGATTCGCGCGCGCGGCCCTTGTCGCGCCCCGTCAGCAGCGCGATGGTCACGCCGGTGCCGGCGGCCATCCGGCTCAGCGTTGCGTGGTGCTGGCGGGCAAGGATTTCGGTCGGCGCAAGCAGCGCCGCCTGGGCGCCGGCCTCCACCGCGATCAGCATTGCTTCAAGCGCCACCACCGTCTTGCCCGAACCGACATCGCCTTGCAGCAGGCGCAGCATCGGGGCGGTCTGGGCCATGTCGCCGGCGATCTCCTCGATCGAGCGGCGCTGCGCCCCGGTCAGGCCGAAGGGCAGTTGGAGCTTGGCCCGCAGCCGCCCGTCACCCGCCAGCGGCGTGCCGCTGCGCGAACGGTTCGATTCCTTGACCAGCAGCAGCGCCAGCGCATTCGCCAGCAATTCGTCATAGGCCAGCCGGTCCCGCGCGGCGGCGTGATCGCCCCTGTGGGCGAGGTCCAGCGCATCGCGCCAGGCGGGCCACTGCATCTTGGCCAGCAGCGCCGGTTCGATCCATTCGGGCAAGGGACCTGCATGGCCCAGCGCCTGCTGAACCAGGGCCGTCAGCCGTCCCTGGGTCAGCCCTTCGGACAGCGGATAGACCGGTTCGCACAATTGGCCGAGCAGGCCGCTGCCAGCCTCGGCCACGTGATCGGGGTGGACGATCTGCAACGTCTGTCCGAACTGATCGAGCCGCCCCGCGATCCAGCGCTGCTCGCCCAGCGGCAGCTGTTTTTTCGCCCAGCCACCGTTGCGCCCGAAATAGGTCAGCGCGCAGATATTGCCCGCAGCATCGGCCGCCATCACCCGAAACGGCCCGCGCCCCGCGCTTGAGCGGTATTCGAGCGGAGTCAGCGCCACCACCACGTTTTCGCCCACGCTCGCCTCATCGAGATCGGCCACGGCGCGGCGATCGACGAAGCGATCGGGCAGATGATAGGCAAAGTCCTTGACCCGCGTCAGGCCAAGCCGCTCCAGCGGGCGCGCCAGATTGGGGCCCACGCCCTTGAGGCTGTCGGCTGCGGCGAACAGGGGATTGAGCCGATCGGGACGCATCGCCATCCCCATAGCGGGAAGCGCACCAAGGGGCAGCGAAAAATACCTCGGCCCGATCGCGGGTTTGACCCAGCGCATTGACGGAAGGGCAAAACAGGCGTTCGCTGCCTCCAGCCTCAGACAAGAAGGCGCACAGTCAGGAGAATGCCATGCTGCTTCCGCACGGAACCGTCATCGCACTGATCGATGGCAGGAACTTCGAACTCTACCGCAACGCCGGCAACGAGGCCGAGCCCGATCTGGCCGCCCTGCCCAGCCCCGCGCTTGACGCGCACAACCATTCGGGCGCGGGCCATCGCTCCAGCCCGGGCAACCATGCCAACAGCCTGGTTGACGAAGACGCCCACGCCAATGCCGCCGCCACCTGGCTCAATGGCGAAGTGCTCGGCCACCGGATCGAGCAACTGGTGGTGATTGCCCCGCCGCGCACGCTGGGCGAATTGCGCCGGCACTATCATCAGATGACGACGCGCGCGGTGATCCGCGAACTGGACAAGGATCTGATCGGCAAGCAGGCCGACACGATCATCGCCGCGCTGCGCGAAAAGCACTGAAGCCTTGCCATGACCGCTCCTGCAGCCTAGCGGCGGCGGTCATGGACCAAGCAGATCGTTCCCGCGATGAAAAACCTGTTGAGGAGCGTTTGCGCCGCCTCAAGTTCCGCGCCTGGCATCGCGGCACGCGCGAGGCGGACTACATGATGGGCTGCTTCTTCGACAAGTTCCACGCCAACTGGAGCGATGCCGAAATCACCTGGTACGAAACCCTGCTCGATGAAGAAGACGTCGACATCATGAGCTGGGCGCTGGGCACGCTTTCGATCCCAAGCGAATATGCCGGGCCGCTGATGGATGCCTTCTGCAAGCTCGACTACGTCGAAATCCCGCGCTGACAGCGCCCTTGTGACTCGCTAAGGGCTGGCTTTCCCCTGCCCCCCGCTGGCCGCAAAATCGGCCTGCGGGGCAATTGCCATTGCGTGGACCATGCCCGATTTCGCCAAGATCCTTTCTGCCGCCGCGCCGCTGACCCTGGCCGGATTGGCGCGTGGCGCCCAGCCGCTGGTGCTGGCCGATCTCGCCCGCGCGGCCAAGGGCCGCGCCGTGTTCATCGCCCCCGACGAAGCGGCGATGCAGGGCATTGCCGACAGCGCGACCTTCTTCGCGCCCGAACTCGAAGTCATCACCTTCCCCGCGTGGGACTGTCTGCCCTATGACCGCGCCAGCCCGGCCTTGTCGGTATCGGCGCGGCGGCTGGCGGCGCTCCACCGCTTGCAAGGCGTGGCCGAAGGCCCGCAATTGCTGGTTACCACGATGGGCGCCGCGCTGCAGCGGGTGCTTACCCCGTTCCGCATCAGGGAATCGGTTCGGCTGCTCAAGCCAGGCATGGAAATCGGCCGCGAAAGCCTGATCGGCCTGCTCCAGCGGCAGGGCTACAGCCGCACCGATACCGTTGCCGATGCCGGCGAATATGCCGTGCGCGGCTCGTTGTTCGACATTTTCCCCTCGGGGCTGGACCACGGCCTGCGGCTCGATTTCTTTGGCGACGAGCTGGAAACGCTGCGCCTGTTCGATCCCAATACCCAGCGTTCGATCGGCGAAATCCCGCACCACCTGCTGCTTCCCGCCAGCGAAGCGCTGCTGGATGACGATACCGTCAAACGCTTCCGCAGCGGCTATCGTGAGCGGTTCGGGGCCAATGCCACTTCGGACCCGCTGTACCAGGCGGTCAGCGACGGGCGCCGCCTGGCGGGCATGGAACACTGGCTGCCGCTGTTCGAGGACCGGCTGGTCACGCTGTTCGACCACCTCGATAGCGAAGACCTCGTCATCATCGACAGCGCCGCACTGGGCGCGGCCGACGAGCGGCTGGGCGACATTGCCGACTATTTCGCCGCGCGCTCGGACACTTCGGGCAAGGCCCCCGGCAGCTACCGCCCGCTCGGCCCCGCCGCGCTCTATCTCGAACGCGCCGAGCTTGATGCGGCAATCGCCGCGCGCCCGATCCACCGCGCCGAAATCTTCCCCCAGCCCGAAAGCACGGGCGTGGTCGATTTCGGCTTTGGCGGCAGCCGCGATTTCGCGCCCGAGCGCGCCCGCGGCGACAATGTCTATGAAGCGGCGGCAACCTATCTTACCGGACAGGCCAAGCGCGGGCGCAAGACGCTGATCGCGGCCTATTCCACCGGCAGCCGAGCCCGCATTGCCGCGATCCTGGGCGAGGCTGCCCGGCCCGAGCCGGTCATGGCCGATGATTGGCAGGAAGCCCTGGGCCTGGCCGCCAAGGGCGTGCCAGTAGCACTGGTGCTGCCGCTTGAGGCCGGCTTTGCCAATGCCGAGATCGAACTGGTCACCGAACAGGACATCCTGGGTGACCGGCTCGTGCGGCGCAAGAAGCGCAAGAAGGGCGCCGATGCCTTTCTGGCTGAACTTGCCGCGCTCACCCCGGGCGATCTTGTGGTCCACATGGAACACGGCATCGGCCGCTATGCCGGGCTGCAATCCATCCCGGTGGGCGACAGCCCGCACGACTGCGTCGCGCTGGAATATGCCGGCGGCGACAAGCTCTATGTCCCGGTCGAAAACATCGACGTGCTGTCGCGCTATGGCTCGGACAACGATTTCGTCGCGCTCGATCGGCTAGGCGGCGAAGCCTGGCAGAAACGCCGCGCCCGGTTGAAGGAGCGCATCCGCGAGATCGCGCACGAACTGCTCAAGACCGCGGCCCAGCGCGCCCTGCGCCAGGCCCCGGTGCTGGCCGCCGAACAGGCAAGCTATGACCAGTTCGCCGAAAAGTTCCCCTGGGCCGAAACCGAGGATCAGGAACGCGCGATCGAGGACGTGCTCGAAGATCTTGCCGCTGGCCGGCCGATGGACCGCCTGGTCTGCGGCGATGTCGGCTTCGGCAAGACCGAAGTGGCGCTGCGTGCGGCATTCGTGGCGGCGATGGCCGGGCAGCAGGTGGCGATCGTGGCCCCCACCACCCTGCTCGCGCGCCAGCACTTCACCAATTTCAGCGATCGCTTTGCCGGCTTCCCGCTCAACGTCGGGCGGCTATCGCGGCTGGTCGGCGAAAAGGAAGCCAAGGCCACCCGCGAAGGACTGACCGAAGGGACGATGGACGTGGTCGTGGGCACCCACGCGCTGCTGTCAAAAAGCGTCAAGTTCAAGCGGCTGGGCCTGGTCATCGTTGACGAGGAACAGCGGTTCGGCGTGAACCACAAGGAAGCGCTCAAGCAATTGCGCGCCGACGTTCACGTCCTCACCCTTACCGCCACGCCGATCCCGCGCACGCTGCAGATGGCGATGTCGGGCCTGCGCGAACTGTCCACCATCCAGACCCCGCCGGTCGACCGCCTGGCCGTGCGCACCTATGGGATGGAATTGGACGACATGGTGATGCGCGAAGCCCTGCTGCGCGAACACCACCGCGGCGGGCAGAGCTTCATCGTCGTGCCGCGCATCGCCGACATGGAGCAGATCGAGAAGTGGCTGCGCGAATTCGTGCCCGAGATCCGTTTCGTCACCGCCCACGGCCAGATGGCCGCCGGCGAGGTCGAGGAACGGATGAGCGCGTTCTACGAAAAGAAATACGAAGTCCTGCTGTCCACCACGATCGTCGAAAGCGGGCTGGATATCCCGAGCGCCAACACCATCATCATCCACCGTGCCGATCGGTTCGGCCTGGCCCAGCTCTATCAGCTGCGCGGGCGCGTTGGCCGGTCAAAGCTGCGCGCCTATGCCTATCTCACCACGCCCGAGGACACCCAGCTCTCCGAAGTCGCCGAAAAACGGCTGAAGGTGCTGGGCGATCTCGATTCGCTGGGCGCCGGGTTTCAGCTTGCCAGCCACGATCTCGACATTCGCGGGGCGGGCAACCTCTTGGGCGATGAACAGTCGGGCCATATCCGCGAGGTCGGCTTCGAACTCTACCAGTCGATGCTGGAAGACGCGATCCTAGCCGCCAAGGCCGGCGACATGGGGCTGGCCAAGGAACGCAGCGCGCTCAGCCCGCAGATCACGGTCGATGCGCCGATCATGATCCCGGAGGACTATGTCCCCGATCTCGCGGTGCGCATGGCGCTCTATCGCCGCCTCAACGACGCCGAGGATGCGCAGGAAATCGAGGCCCTGTCAGCCGAAATGATCGACCGCTTCGGCCCCCTGCCCCAGCCGACGCTCAACCTCGTCCAGCTCATCCAGATCAAGCGCCAGGCGATCGAGGCCAACGTGGCCAAGATCGACGTTGGCGCAAAGGGCACGCTGGTCAGCTTCCATGGCGACGAATTCCCCGATCCGGCCGGGCTGTTCGCCTATGTCGAGCGGCTGGCTGGCGCGGTCAAACTGCGGCCCGACAGCAAGCTGGTGGTCAACCGCGCCTGGGGCGATCCCAAGGCCCGGCTGAACGGCCTGCTGCAATTGACCAAGGGACTCTCGGCCATCGCCCGCAAGGCGAAGAAGCGCTAACCCCGCGCCAGTTCGAGGAAATCGGCGCGGCGCATCGGCTTGGCGCGCAGGAAGCCTTGGTAAAAGGCACAGTGTTCCTGCGCCACCAATTGCCGCTGCCCATCGCTTTCAACCCCTTCGGCGATCACCGCAAGTCCCAGAGCCTCAGCCATGGCCACGATCGCGCGTAGCACGGCCCGATCGCGCGGATCATCCCCGTCGCCGTCGATCATACTGCGATCCAGCTTGAGGTAATGCAGCGGCAGCGCCTTCAAGTAGCGAAAATTGCAGAACCCAGCGCCAAAATCGTCAAGCGCGATGCGGATGCCGTGCTGCGCCAGGCGCCCCAGCGCACTGGCAGCATGGGCAATATCGCCGAGCAAGACCTGTTCGGTCACCTCCAGCGTAAGCCGCTGCGGAGAAAACCCGCTGGCCAGCGCCAGCGCGGCAAACGCCTCGGGGAAGTCGGCTGCAGCCAGATCATCAGGCGTAATGTTGAGCGACAGGCGCAAATGCCCGGGCCAATCGCGCGCACCGGCCAGGGCAAGGCGCGCGATATGGCGCGATAGCGGAGCGACATGATCGGCCCGCGCGGCAACCGCGAACAACGCACCAGCCCCGATCCGCCCCAACGTCGGATGGTTCCACCGCGCCAGCGCCTCGGCCCCGGTCAAGCGATCGTCGCTGCAGCCGTATTGCGGCTGGTAGACCACCTCGATCTCGTCACGGTCGAGCGCGGCAAGCAAATCGGCCTCAAGCTGCGCGGCGCGGTAGCCTGCCCGAACGGCTTCCCGGTCCGCCCAGACCAGGCGCCGGGCCGGACTGCTCAGGGCGGTTTCCAGCGCGTGGCCCAGCCGGTCGAACACCGAATCCGCATCCTCTCCCGCGATGGCCCGCAGCAGTGCCCCGCGCGGGGACAGCCGCAACGTGCCCGCCGCCGTGGTGATCGGGCGAGCCAAGGCATCTAGCAATTGCGCGCAGGCCACCTGCCATCGCTCGCGGCTGCAAGCCTCGCTGGCCAGCAGCACGAACTGCCCGCCCCGGCCCCGCGCGGCCAGCCAGGTGCCATCAAGTTCGGCAGCGGCAAAATGCTTGAGCCGAGCGGCAACCTCGCCCAGCGCCAGATCGCCCGCCGCCACGCCATAGGCCAGGTTGACCGCATCGAACCGCCTCAGCCCGACCATCAACGCATGGACCGGCTCACCCCGCATCAGCAGGGCGTCCAGCCGTTCGCGGACGGCATCACGCTCGAGCAGCCCGGTCACGGGATCGCGCCGCTGGGCGCTGGTTTCGGCGTGGTTCGATGACATCGCCCCGCCTTAGCACCGCGAATCCTGACAAAGTGTTGGCATGCGCCCCACCGCGCGAATGCGTTGCCAAACGGGGAACGCCGCCATATGCACCCGCCCATGAGCAACACTCCGCGCCTTGCCCTGCTCCCCTCCGAAACGCCGCGCGCGCACGAAGCCGCCGCACAACTGGCGCAGCACGTGCGCTTCGTGCCGCTGGAGGAAGCCGATGTCGCCGTGGTGCTCGGCGGGGATGGACACATGCTCCACTGCCTGCATCACATGCTTGATACCGGCCGGGTGATCCCGGCCTATGGCCTCAACTACGGCACCGTGGGCTTCATGATGAACAAGCCCAAGTCGAGCCGGCCGCTTGAAGAGCGCGTGGCGCGCGCGCGCCCGCTGGCCGTGACCCCGCTCGAAATGATCGCCACCACCGGCAAGGGCAAGGAAGTCAGTGCCTGGGCGATCAACGAAGTCTCGCTGCTGCGCGAAACCCGCCAGACCGCCAAGCTTGAAGTCTCGGTCAACGGCAAGGTCCGCCTGCCCGAACTGTTCTGCGACGGTATCCTGGTGGCCACCCCGGCCGGGACCACGGCCTACAACCTGTCGGCCAATGGCCCGATCCTGCCGCTGGGTTCGAACATGCTGGCGCTGACCCCGATCAGCCCGTTTCGCCCCCGCCGCTGGCGCGGTGCGATCATCCCCGATCACTACGAGATCGACTTCACCGTGATCGAACCGCAAAAGCGCCCCGTTGCCGCCGTGGCCGACCAGAAGGAACTGCGCGACATCCTTGCCGTGCGGATCAAGGTCGCGCGCGAACAGCAGCTGACCTTGCTGTTCGATCCGGGCAAAACGCTCGAAGACCGGATTTTCGCGGAACAGTTCCACTACTGACATTTTTCCGCGCGAGCCGCTTGCCAAACGCTTCGGCGGTGTTATAGGCGCACCCCTGTCCGCAAGGACTGCTCCCTGATAGCTCAGCGGTAGCTCTCGACTGTTAATCGAGCGGCCGTAGGTTCGAATCCTACTCAGGGAGCCACTTTTCAATCAAAATCATCTGATTATAAGCGGATATCCCTTGCGCGTGGGGTGTTTTCCGTTTGCGCCTTCAGCTGATTGGATTTGAGATGCGCTATCCTCCGCCCTTCAAACAGCTCGGCTTGATTGAGGGCATCTGGCACAGCGCCAAGCGATACTTTCGTCCAGTTTCAATCCACCAACTGCCCAACTTGAGAACCAAGACCCTTAGGCAGGTCACCGATGATGATCTATTTCAACTTGCCGCTAGCTATGCCCCAAGCACGGCACAGCGCATGGCATGCGATGCGGAATTGAAACGGCGCGAAGGTAGAACTGCTCGCCTTGCCTTAGCGATTTCAGTTTTGTCGCTAGTCGTGACGATTGTCGCTCAACTCGTCACAAGCCGCCATTAATTCTGGCTGACCGTCCGATTCTATCTCCAATTGCGTGCCTGCACTCGAAGTGCCAGACTAAGCTCATGTGCATGCACCCCGCCAACGCCAATGACCCCCGCCCCTGGCCGCAGCAAGGCCTGGAGCGGCTGATCTGCCCTTCGGCGATCGCCTGGGTCGGCACCGACACACCCGATCCCGAAGCCGGCCTGATCGATCGCCTGTCGGACAAGGCCGTCTTCATGATGGGCGACAATCCCGCCCTGCCCCGGATGCCCGAGCGTCCGACGCTGCTCGATTTCTTTCGCCTGCGCTTCAACGATTTCACCGTTCAGCACCTGCTGGCCAGCGCCAACCGCGCGATGCGTGACGGGCACGATGAAAAGATCGTGCTGGCTTGCCTGCTGCACGACATATCCAATGGCTGCCTGGTGCGGCCCGATCACGGATACTGGAGCGGGCAGCTGATCGCCCCCTATGTCAGCGAGGAAGTGGCCTGGGCGGTGACCTATCACCAGGCGCTGCGCTATGTGCCCGACGAAAGCGTGGGCTATGCCTATCCCGAAAGCTATGACCGCTTCTTCGGTCCCGGCTATGAGTTGCCCGACTATATCCGGCGCGATGCCGAAATCGCCCGCAACCACCGCTGGTACATGACCTCGCGGGTGGTGACGCTCAACGATCTCTATTTCTTCGAGGATACCGACCCGGTTGACCCGGAAATCTTCACCGACCTCATCGGCCGGCATTTCCGCCAGCCCGAGGAAGGCCTGGGCTTCGATAATTCGCCCACATCGCACATGTGGCGCACGATGATCTGGCCCAACAACTTCCTCTAGGCGGCGTGGACAAATTCCGCGCGGTCACGGCCGGAGTCAAAAACCGCCAG
>JAYSCF010000036.1:0-12140 GCA_041915005.1 Novosphingobium sp. | reverse complement strand
CCGCGCTGTGCCGGATCGATACCGCCAACGAAGTCGAATACTTCATGAACGGCGGGATCCTGCAGTACGTGCTGCGCAAGCTGGCCGCCTGAGGCCAGCCTGGGGCCGGCGAGAGCCGGCCCTGCCAGACACAAAAAGGCCCGGGAACCAGCGCGGTTCCCGGGCCTTTTTGCTGCCCGCCATACGGGGGAGATCAGGCCTCGGCGGCAGCGCCCTTGCGGCGGCGGCTGAACACCGTGGCGGCGGCCGCACCGAACAGCAGCAGCATCGGCGGCGCAGGCACTTCGGTGCCGCTGGTGGTGCCGCTCGTCGTCCCGCCCGAGCTGGTCGAAGTCGATGTCGACGAGGAGGTCGAGGACGAACTGCTGGTGGACGAAGACACGTTGCCCGACGTCGACGAGGACGTGCTGGTCGAGGACGAGACATTGCCCGAGGTCGAGCTGGACGAGGAGACGTTCCCCGAGGTCGAACTGGAGGTCGACGAATAGTTGCCCGACGAGGTCGAGACATTGCCGCTCGAGGTGGAAACCCCGCCCGTCGACGTCGAGACGCCCCCGGTCGAAGTCGAGACGCCGCCTGTCGAGGTCGAAACCCCGCCCGTCGTGGTCGAGGTGGAAACCCCGCCGGTGGAAGTGGACACGCCGCCGGTCGACGTGGTCGAGCTGGAGGTGATCCCGCCGGTCGTGGAGGTGCTGGTCAGCCCGCCGGTCGAAGACGAGGTCGATCCGCCCGAGGTCGAGCTGGAGGTGGAACCCGTGCTGGTCGAGGTAATCACCACGCTGCCGCCCGAGCTGCTGCCACCGCCGCCAAAGAACCCGCCGAAGAAGCCGCCGCCAAAGCCGAACCCGCCCGAACCGCCGATCACCACCGGGGCGTTGCCGCCGCCGCTTTCGGGCATCGGCTGGGGCGGGAGCTGCGGCGCATAGGCCGGCATCATCGCCATCTGCGGCTGTTCGGGCTGGGCGCAGCTATAGCTGCGCGTCACCACCCGGCGCAGGCGCTTGACCTTGCGCGGCTGGGCCTTGGCCACCCGCTTGACCGCCGCATGGCGCGCCGGGGCGGCGGCCTGCTTGGCGTGCTTGACGTAAGTGACGCGGCTCGCCGGGGCTTCGGCAACGTGCACCGCCCCGCCACCAATCACCGCGCCGCCCGCGGCAAAGGCGGCAAGTTTCGTCAGGGCCATCCGAACCGACATAGCTTTAGCTCTCTGTTGTTCCTGGGGGAAAATCCGCCCGCAGCCACTGCTGCACTGGCACCCCTGTAAGCCCAGAAACGCAGACGAAAGGTAAAGCAGCAATCATGTTAACCGCGATTTCGCAGTCCCGATCCGGGATTCGGGCGATTTTTCCGGCTTGCCGCGCGCTTGTGTCCCAAACTGGAACCGTTCTGCACCGCCCGGCAAAAGCCCGGCCATGCCAGAGGCTTAGTCGCGGTCTTCGAACAGCCCCTGCTGGGCGCCCCCGCCCGGCCCGGCCGGCGGAGTGATTCCCAGATGCTGCCAGCCACGATCGTTGAGGCAGCGCCCCCGCGCGGTGCGCGCCACCAGCCCAAGCTGGATCAGGTAGGGCTCGATCACGTCCTCGATCGTGTCGCGCGGTTCGGACAGGCCCGCTGCCAGCGTTTCCACGCCGACCGGACCGCCTTTGTAGATGTCGGCAATCATGTTCAGATAGCGCCGGTCCATCGCGTCGAGGCCCAGCGAATCCACTTCCAGCCGGGTCAGCGAACTGTCCGCCAGCGCCCGGGTGATCGTGCCATCCCCGCCGACATGGGCAAAGTCGCGCACCCGGCGCAGCAGGCGTCCGGCGATGCGCGGGGTGCCGCGGGCGCGGCGCGCAATCTCGCGCGCACCGTCCGGGTCGATGCCGATGCCCAGCAGCCCCGCGCCGCGCGTCACGACCTTTTCCAGCTCGGCCACGGTGTAGAAATTGAGCCGCACCGGAATGCCGAACCGGTCGCGCAGCGGCGTGGTCAGCAGGCCCTGCCGCGTCGTCGCACCGACCAGGGTAAAGGGCGGCAAGTCGATTCGCACCGACCGCGCCGAAGGCCCTTCGCCAATGATCAGGTCCAGCGCGCGGTCCTCCATCGCCGGATAGAGCACTTCCTCAACCTGCGGGTTGAGGCGGTGGATCTCGTCAATGAACAGGACGTCGCCCGCTTCCAGATTGGTCAGCAGCGCGGCCAGATCGCCCGCCTTGGCAATCACCGGCCCGCTGGTGGCGCGAAAGCCGACGCCCAGTTCCTTGGCCACGATCTGCGCCAGCGTGGTCTTGCCCAGCCCGGGCGGGCCGAAAAACAGCACGTGGTCCATCGCCTCGCCGCGCGACTTGGCGCTTTCGATGAACACCCTGAGGTTGTCCTTCGCCGCCGCCTGCCCGACGAATTCGCCCAGGCTCTTGGGGCGCAGCGCGGCATCGGCGTCTTCGGCCTGGCGCTGGGCGGTAAGGATGGGGTTATCGGTCATCCCGCCGCCCTTTTCAGCGCCACGCGGACAAGATCGTTGAGCCCGGCGCCGGCGCCCAGTTCATCGATCGCGCGGGCCACCGCTTCGGTCGCCACATTGGGCTTGAAGCCGAGGTTCTGGAGCGCGGAGACGGCATCCTGGCTGGCCGAGCCTTGCGGGGCGGCGGCCACGGCCGCGCCTTGCGCGCTGGGCAGGGCGCCGGCCTTGTCGCGCAGTTCGTTGACGATCCGCGCGGCGAGTTTCGGCCCCACGCCCTGCGCGCGGGCGACCATCGCGGCATCGCCGCCGGCGCAGGCGCGCTGCAATTCATCGACCGCCAGCGCCGAAAGCACCGCCAGCGCCATCTTGCTGCCCACCCCCTGCACCGCGGTGAGCAGGCGGAACCACGCGCGCTCTTCGCCGCTGGCAAAGCCGACCAGCCGCATGTCGTTTTCGCTGACCTGGAGTTCGGTGTGGACCACGCAGTGATCGCCACGCACACCCAACTGATCGAGCGTGCGGGCGCTGCAATGGACGAGATAGCCGACGCCCGCGACATCGATCACGGCCCAGTCGGGGCCGAAGTCATCAAGCGTTCCGGTCAGCTTCGCGATCATGGTTTGTTCTATTGCACAGCCCCATTTCGCGGCAAAGCGAAAACGGCAGCCGGGTTACCGCAACAGGTGGGCGTGGGCGATGGCAACCGCCAGGGCATCGGCGGCATCGGCCCCGGCGAGTTGCACGCCGGGCAGCAGCACCTTGAGCATGGCCTGGACCTGCGCCTTTTCGGCCCCGCCCGTGCCGACCACGGCTTTCTTGATCAGGGTCGGGGCATATTCGGCCACGGGCAGGCCCGCGCGCGCCGCCGCCAGCAGGCAGACCCCGCGCGCCTGGCCGAGCTTGAGCGTCGATTGCGGGTTCTTGTTGACGAAGACTTCTTCGACCGCGGCGCAGGCCGGGCGGTGCTCGGCAATCATCGCCGCCAGCGCGGCATCGATCGTCACCAGCCGCTCGGCCAGCGAGGCGGCGGGATCGGTCTTGATCTGGCCGTTGGCCACGTGGCTCAGCCGGTTGCCGGCGCGTGCCACGATCCCCCAGCCGGTGCAGGACAGCGACGGATCAAGGCCAAGGATCAGCATGGCCGATCAGAACCAGGCGTCGAACGGGCCGTCGGTTTCTTCCTGGAGATTGCCGGCAACCTGTTCAGGCGCGGCCCCGGCAATCAGGCCGGTCCAGTCTTCGGCCATCACCGCGCCGCCCTTGCAGGCGAGGGTGGCAAGACTGTGCTCGCCCGCCTTGCCCTGCGACACGGCGATCCCCGAATAGGTCCGCCCGGGATTGCTGGACAGGCTGCCGTCCTGCCCGGAAAACACGGTGTAGTGGATTTGCCCGGCGCTGAAGCGGGCATGTTCCTGCCAGCCATCGCCCTGTCCGCGGACCGAACCGAGGTGGACATTGTGCCAGTCCTCGGCATTGGCGACATCCATCGCCGGGCTGCCGGGCAGCCCGAACCGGTAATGCACCTGCCCGCGCCCCACGCAGACCGAACCGGTCGACTTGCCGAAATGGCAGCTATAGGCGACCTGTTCGCCGCTCTGGCACATGGTGACCGGCGCCGGGGCCGGCGCCGCATCGAGCGCCGCCGGGGCGGCAGAGCCGGCGAGCGCCGCTAGCAACAGGCTACTGGCGGCGGCTCGGTTCATCCCAGCTTTTCCATGATGGCGTCGGAAATGTCGTAGTTGCCCCACACGGTCTGGACGTCATCATCGTCGTCGAGCGTGTCGATCAGCTTCAGGAGGGTCTTGGCGGTGTCTTCATCGACATCGACCTTGAGGCCCGGCTTCCACGCCAGCTTGACGCCCTCGGCCTCGCCCAGCGCCTTTTCCAGTTCGCGCGCGACCGGGTGGAGCGAATCCATCGCCACCCAGATCTGGTGGCCGTCTTCATCGCTTTCGACATCGTCGGCGCCGGCTTCGATCGCGGCTTCGAGAACCTTGTCCTCATCCCCTGCGGCCGCGCCATATTCGATCAGGCCGAGGCGTTCGAAGCCGTGGCTGACCGCGCCGCTCGCGCCCAGGTTGCCGCCGTTCTTGGCAAAGGCGGTGCGCACGTTGGTGGCGGTGCGGTTGCGGTTGTCGGTCAGCGCCTCGACGATGATCGCCACGCCGCCCGGGCCGTAGCCTTCGTAGCGCACTTCTTCGTAGTTTTCCGCGTCGCCCTTGCTCGCCTTGTCGATTGCGCGCTGGATGTTGTCCTTGGGCATCGACTGCGCCTTGGCGGCGTTGACCGCCGCGCGCAGGCGCGGGTTCATGTCGGGATCGGGCATCCCCATCTTCGCCGCGACGGTGATTTCGCGGCTCAGCTTGGAGAACTGCGCCGAGCGCTTCTTATCCTGCGCACCCTTGCGGTGCATGATGTTCTTGAATTTGGAATGGCCTGCCATCTGATTGCCTCTTGGGGTCCGTATCGCCAGCTAGGGTTGGAATTTGCGCCCGCCCCTAGCCGACAAACCACGTTTCGGCAATTGCCTGCCCGGCGGCGCGCAGCGGGCGCGGCCGGGCAAACATCAGGCGGAAGGCAGTATCAGCCGAGGCCGAGCGCAGCCTTGTAGACATCGAGGATCGCTTCCATTTCGGCCCGATCATCGGGCTTCATCTTCCGCAGGCGGACGATCTGGCGCATGATCTTGGCATCATAGCCCACGGCCTTGGCTTCGCCGTAAACGTCCTTGATGTCGTCCTGAATGCCCTTCTTTTCTTCTTCAAGGCGTTCGACGCGTTCGATCAAAAGACGCAGGCGGTCATCGCTGGCTTCGGCCATCGGGATATGCTCCGGTAACAAAGGGTGAATCGGTTGCCCGCTCTTAGGCGGCGGGAGCGTTCTTCTGCAAGCTCGCTTCCATTCTTGCCAACTGCTGCGGCGTGGCCTCGCCCTGATAGAGCGCCTTCCACTGGGCAAAGGGCATCCCGTGGATCACATCGCGCGCCGCATCCTTGTCCAGCCCGGCCCCGGCTTCGCGGATCCAGTCGGCCAGGCAATTGCGGCAGAAACCGGCCAGCCCCATCAGCTCGATGTTCTCGGCATCGTGGCGGTGGCGCAAGTGGCGCACCAGCCGGCGAAAGGCTGCCGCAGCCACGCCATCGTCGAGTGCGTCGAGCGGATCGCCGGCGGTTACATTCGTATTTTCAGAACAGCTCATGGGTAGTCCTTGGGTTTTCGAGCGCTCTTTGCCATAGGGCGGGCACGAATTGAAAGGAATGTGAAGTGGCGAAGATCGGTCGGCGCGGACGCAAGGTAAAGATCCTGGCAACGCTGGGGCCCGCAAGCCGGACCCCTGAAATGATCCGCAAGCTGCTCAACGCCGGGGCCGATGCCTTCCGCGTCAACATGAGCCACGGCGATCACGCGACCCACGCCGAAACGATCGCGGCGATCCGCGCCGTGGAAAAGGAACTGGGCAAGCCGGTGGCCGTGCTGTGCGACCTGCAAGGCCCCAAGCTGCGCGTCGGCCAGTTCAAGGACGGCAAGGCCGTGATCCGCCACGGCAGCCATTTCACGCTCGATCGCAATCCCGAACCGGGCGATGAAACCCGCGTCTGCCTGCCCCACCCCGAACTGTTCGGCATCCTGCAGAAGGGCCAGCGGCTGCTGGTCGACGATGGCAAGCTGCGCCTGACCGTGATCCGCGCCGATGACGAGGCGATCCTCTGCTCGGCCGAAGTCGGCGGGGTGATTTCCGATCGCAAGGGGGTCAATGTCCCCGATGCCGTGGTGCCGGTGCCGGCGCTGACCGAAAAGGACCGCCGCGATCTGGCTTTCGCGGTCGACCAGGGCGCCGACTGGATCGCGCTGTCGTTCGTCCAGCGCCCCGAGGACGTTGCCGAGGCGCGCCGCCTGATGGGCAGCTCCACCGCCGCGCTGATGGCCAAGATCGAAAAGCCTGCCGCGGTCGACCGGCTGGAAGAGATCATCGAGCTGTCCGATGGCATCATGGTGGCCCGCGGGGATCTCGGCGTCGAGCTCAACCCCGAGGAAGTGCCCCCGCTGCAAAAGCGGATCGTCGCCACCACCCGGCGTTCGGGCAAGCCGGTGGTCGTGGCCACCCAGATGCTCGAATCGATGATCGAAAGCCCGGCGCCGACCCGCGCCGAAGTGTCTGACGTGGCCAATGCCGTCTATGACGGGGCCGATGCGGTGATGCTCTCAGCCGAAACCGCCAGCGGCGCCTGGCCGGTCGAAGCGGTCACGATCATGCACCGTATTGCGGGCCAGGTTGAAAGCGATCCGGGCTATCACGACCGCGTCCACTTCACCGAAGTGCGCCCCGATGCCACCACCGCCGATGCCCTGGCCCAGGCCAGCGCGACGATCGCCGAAACGGTGACCGTGGCCGGGATCATCGTCTTCACCGGCTCGGGCAGCACCGCGCGCCGCGTCGCGCGCGAGCGCCCGATGGTGCCGGTGCTGGTGCTGACCCCGTCACAGAAGATTGCCCGGCGCGCCGCGCTGCTGTGGGGCACCTATGCCGTGGTCACCAAGGACATCGGCAGCTTCGAAGAGATGATCGCCAAGGGCAAGCGCATGGCGCTGCGCCACGGGTTTGGCGAAGCCGGATCAAAGCTGATCGCGCTGGCCGGGGTGCCGTTCGGCACGCCGGGTTCGACCAACCTGCTCCACGTGGTGACGCTGTCGGGCGATGAATTGACGCGTCACGCGGGCTAGGTCCGGCGCGCCGATTCCTGAACCAAAGGTCTGTAAATTCCCGGAGCGCCTTGTCGCATTCCTGTTGCAAACCAATCGCAACAGCCTAGGGCCTTGCGCAACTGCAACAAAGAGCCTTCAGGGAGGCCCCATGACCACCGCATTCCGTAGCGTCCGGCTGCTTGCCGGCGCCAGTATCCTTGCGAGCCTGCCGGGCCTGGCCCATGCGCAAACCGCCCAGGATGCGGCCCCGTGGTCACCGCAACCAAGAAGAAGGACGTTGAGAACGTCCAGTCGGTGCCGCTGGCGGTGACCGCGCTCAACGCCCGCACGCTCGAGGCGCTCAAGGTGCGTGACCTCCAGTCGCTGACCTATTCGGCGCCTGGGGTCAGCCTCGACCAGGTCGGCACGGCGCGCGGCACGGCCAACTTCTCGATCCGCGGGCTGGGCATCAACAGCTCGATCCCCTCGATCGATCCGACGGTCGGCACCTTTGTCGACGGGGTCTATGTCGGGATCAATTCGGGGCTGGTGTTCGACACCTTCGACCTCGATTCGGTTGAAATCCTGCGCGGGCCGCAGGGCATCCTGTTCGGCCGCAACACCACCGGCGGGGCGGTGCTGGTCAACACCGGCAATCCCACCAAGGACTGGCGCCTCAAGGTCAAGACCAGCTTCGATGGCCCGGTCGATGCGGGGCGCGGCGCGCCGAGCATGACGATGCAGGGCGTGGTTTCGGGCCCGCTCAGCGATACGCTCGGGATCAAGCTGGCGGCCTATCACAACACCGACGGCGGCTATTTCAAGAACCTCTACAACAACGACAACTTCGGCAAGGCCGAAACCACGATCCTGCGCGGCGGCCTCGCCTACAAGGCGGGTGCGCTCAAGCTGGCGGTCAAGGGCGAATACTTCGATTCCAACGGCGACGGCGCGATCACCCAGAACCACGGCCTGTTCCCGCGCGATGGCTTCAAGCTGAGCATCGACAACGAAGGCTACTACAAGGTCCGCTCGTACTTCGCCTCGGCCCGGGCCGACTATGACCTGGGCGCGGGCGCGCTGACCAACATCTTCGGCTATCGCCACTATGCGCAGCATACCGACAACGACATCGATTCCACCCCGCTGTTCCTATTCCACTCCAAGACCGGCCTCGCCCAGGAACAGTGGTCCGACGAACTGCGCTACAACGGCCGGTTCGGCGCGCTGGACCTGACCCTGGGCGGCTATGTCTTCCATCAGGACGTGGCCTATGAGGAAGACCGCAAGCTGCCGACCGTCACCCCGCTGACCTATTACGGCGGCGGGCGGCAAGGCCACGATGTCTACGGCCTGTTCGTGGCGGGCGATCACGACCTGACCGACCGGCTGACGCTCAACACCGGGATCCGCTGGTCCAAGGAAGACAAGAACGCGGCCGTGACCTATGTCCGCCCGCGCAGCGCCTGTTCGGTGATTGCCCAGACCTGCCCGGTCAGCGGCTTCAACAGCCTGATCCCCAGCGAACACAACGGCTTTACCGATGCCCGCAGCTGGGAAAGCTGGACCCCGAAGCTGGGCCTGACCTTCAAGGCCAATGCCGATCTGCTGGCCTATGCCGACTGGACCCGCGCCTATCGCTCGGGCGGCTACAATTTCCGCATCACTTCGCCCGCCGCCTTCGAGGCGATCGTCGCCTCCGGCGGCAGCCCGGCGTTCGATGCGGAAAAGGTCGATACCTATGAGGCCGGCCTCAAGCTCCAGACCGCCGACCGCAAGGGCACGGTCAATCTCGCCGCCTATCACACCGTGGTCGGCAACATGCAGCGCGAGATCAACCAGTCGAGCGGCACCGCCGGGGTTGCCCAGTCGATCTTCAACACCGCCAATGCCCGGATCTGGGGCGGCGAAGTCGAAGCGCGCTATGCCGTCAGCCCGAGCCTGATCCTCACCGCCAATGCCGGCTACATCGACGCCAAGTACACCCGCGTGTTCTATGACATCTCGGGCAATGGTTCGGTCGGGCCAGAAGACTATGCGCTGGCCCTGCCGCGCGTGCCCAAGTGGACCTGGGGCATGGGGCTGGTCCACGAACTGACGCTGGGTGCCAGCAAGCTGGTGACCCGCGTGACCTTCCAGCACCGCGACAAGTACGCCTATACCGACAGCAATTTCGGCTGGGTCGAAAAGAGCGACAACCTCGACGCCAACCTGACCTGGAACACCCCGGTCAAAGGCCTGTCGCTTTCGCTCTACGGCAAGAACCTGCTGGATCAGGTCCAGTTCGGCGGCGACACCCAGATCCCGTTTGGCGCAGGCGCCTATTCGGACGGCAACAACCGCCCGTTCGACCCGAGCCCGGCCGCCGGCACCTTCTCGCCGCTGGCCAAGGGCCGGGTGATCGGCGTGGAAATCGGGATGGAGTTTTAAGGGGAAGGATGCTTTCCGCCTGACGGCGGAGGTGGCACCGGGCCGGGGGAGCGGGCCGGTGCCGCGCCTGTTTCAGCCAGGCTGAAACAAATTACCCTCGCGCACCAAACAGGGCGCTGCCCACCCGCACGTGGGTGGCGCCCAGCTGGATCGCAGTTTCGAAATCGTCGCTCATGCCCATGCTGCGCCCGGCCAGGCCGTGGTCGCGGGCCAGCTTGTCGAGCAGCGCGAAGAACGGCGCAGGCTCTATCCCCAGCGGCGGCACACACATCAGCCCGGCGATCGGCAAATCGGCGGCGCGCGCCTCGGCCAGCAACGCGGGCAGATCGGCAATCGCGCAGCCGCCCTTCTGGTCTTCAGCGCCAATATTGACCTGCACGAAGCACGGCACGCGGCGCCCGGTCTTGTCCATCGCCTTGGCCAGCGCCGCGACCAGCGAGGATCGGTCGAGCGAATGGATGCAATCGAACAGCGCCACCGCGTCCTCGGCCTTGTTCGATTGCAGCTGGCCCACCAGATGCAGTTCGACATCGGGATAGGCGGCGCGCAGCGCCGGCCACTTGGCCTCGGCTTCCTGGACCTTGTTTTCGCCGAACACGCGCTGCCCGGCCGCGATCAGCGGCGTGATCCGTTCCGCCGGGTGGGTCTTGCTCACGGCGACCAGCGTCACCTCTTCCGCCTTGCGGCCGGCGATCTTCGCGGCGTGGGCAATGCGGGCGCGGACGTCTTCAAGTGGCTCATTCATGGCGCGGTGCTATAGCGCAGCGATGAACGCGCGCCACCCCTTCAGCAAAAAGGCCCCGCTGCCCCGGCTGTGGCTGGTCAGCGACGCGCGCAATGAGGCAGTGCTGGAACGCGCGATCGCCCGATTGCCGCGCGGCAGCGGGCTGGTGCTGCGCCCCTATCACGTGAAGGACGGCGAACGCGCGGCGTGGATCGCGCGGCTGATCCGCCTGGCCCGGGCGCGCGGGCACGCGGTGGTGCTGGCCGGAACCATGGCGGCTGCCCGGCGCGCGGGCGCCGATGGCGGCTATGGCCCGGCTGCGGCGTTGCACCGCGGGGGCCGGGGCCTGCGCCTGGTTACCGCCCATTCGCTGCGCGAGATCGGCCGGGCGCGGCGCGCCGATGCGGTGCTGCTCAGCCCGGTTTTCCCGACCCGCTCGCACCCCGGCAGGGCCGTGCTGGGGCCGGTGCGTTTTCAGCTGCTGGCCGCCCGCGCAGCCATGCCGGTGATCGCGCTTGGCGGGATGGACCGCGCGCGCGCGCGCCGCCTCGGCGCAATCGGCTGGGCCGGGATCGACGCCTTTTTGCGATAAAGCGAATCGCCGGAATTCCGGGAGATTCTTGACGCGGAGTCACCCCCGGGCGCATAAGGCGGCCCAGTCCAAGGGGAGCACGATGGCAACACGCCCGATTTCTGCCGGCCAGCGCGGCGCGCGGGTCGATTGGCGCGCCGCGCTGCGGCGCAGCCTGCGCCGCGCAAGCGAGATCGCCGGCGCGCTGGCGCTGATCGCCGGAATGCTGTTCTTCGGCTTCGCCCTGATCAGCTACACCCAGACCGACCCCTCGCTGTCGACCGCCGCCGGCGGCCCGGCGCAGAACTGGATGGGCGGCCCCGGCGCGTGGATCGCCGATGCCGCGCTGCTCCTGTTCGGGCCGATCTGCGTGCTGTTGTTGCCGCTGCTCTATGTCATGGCGCGCAAGCTGTGGCGGCTGGTCGAGGAGGAGGACCACGACCTTGAACACACCAACCACAAGTGGTGGCGTCCGCTCGCGCTGCTGATGGTGGCGATGCTGCTGCTCTCCAGCGTGCTGGCCCTCGCGATCGAGCGCAGCGCTTCGCTTCCGGCGGGCTGGGGCGGCCTGGCCGGGCTTGCCGGTGCCGGCGCGATCAAGGCGCTGGCTGCCCAATTGCCCGAATCGGCGCGGTCGTGGACGATCCTCGGCCTCGGCCTCGCCAGCCTGGCCGGCGGAGCGATCCTCGCCGGACGGATCTTCGCGATTGACTGGGGCAGCCTGTTCACGCTGCCCGGCGTGGTGAAAAGCCCGCCAGCGATCCCCGCCGCGATCGAGGCGATCGAAGCCGTTATCCCGATCAAGCGCGACAAGAAGCCGCGTGATGACGCCAAGTCCGTGGTGGGCGAACCCCTTGCTCCGCCGCGCGCCAATCTGGAAATTTCCGATCCGAACCGGCCCGTGGTCCCCGCCCAGCTCAACGCCAAGAGCCGCCAGGGCGACCTGTTCGACGCCTATGAACTGCCCGAGCTCGACCTGCTCAACGACGCCCCTGCCAGCAGCGCCCAGAAGATCGACAAGCTCGCGCTTGAACGCAACGCGCGCCTGCTCGAAACCGTGCTCGACGATTTCAACGTCAAGGGCGAGATTACCGCCGTGCGCACCGGCCCGGTCGTGACCATGTACGAACTGGAGCCGGCCCCCGGCATCAAGTCCAGCCGCGTGATCGGCCTGGCCGACGACATCGCCCGCAACATGAGCGCGATCTCGGCCCGCGTCTCCTCGATCCCCGGGCGCACCGTGATGGGCATCGAACTGCCCAATGCCGACCGCCAGATGGTCAGCTTCA